>JALSKP010000717.1 GCA_026988815.1 Myxococcales bacterium
CCTCCGATAGTTTTTACGTTGCAGCGAACGGCGCTCCCGTGAATCCCGAGGAGTCTAGAATTGCAAGTAGCTTGGAAAATTTGAAAAAGGGCAACTATCATCATTACCAGCTAAGCGTCATCGAGATGCACTAGGTGAGCTTAATCTTCGAAAATTTCACAATGACTTCAATTCCTATAGCATCCAATTATGAGTGAGATAGAACGCGCGGAGACCCCTGAAGAGTCTCGTCATTTTATGAGGGATCTTTTACGAGACCTGCGGGCTTTGGAAAAGCTTTTAGATGAAGATGCATTCGAATCGGGTGTACGACGCATCGGCGCCGAACAAGAAATGTTTATTGTCGACAAAGATTTCCAAGCAGCTCCGCTCTCCATTGAAATTCTGGAGTCCCTCAAGGATGAACAATTTACGACCGAGCTGGGACAATTTAACCTGGAATACAATCTAGAAGCGCGCGTTTTCGGCGACGATTGTTTAAAGCAAATGGAAAACGAATTAGTAAGCGCACTTACTAAAGCAAAAGCTGCTGCCGCAAAACACGACGCAAATATTTACCTTAGCGGAATCTTGCCAACCCTTCGCCCGAGCGATCTTAGTCTAGAAAACATGACGCCTTATCCACGTTATTACGCACTTAACGAGGCGCTCAAAGAAGGTGCAGGCGGACATTTTTCCTTCCAAATCGAGGGCGCGGACGAGTTCGCGATCAAGCACGATAATGTCATGCTAGAAGCGTGTAATACCAGTTTTCAAGTTCACTTTCAGGTCGCCCCATCAGAGTTTGCCCAACTCTACAATATCACCCAAGTATGCACCGGACCCTTGATGGCGCTTGCCGTGAATTCTCCACTTTTATTTGGCAAACGATTGTGGAAGGAAACGCGGATCGCGCTTTTCCAACATTCCGTCGACACACGATCGCATGGGCTGAGAAGCAAAATGGCGCGCGTGAGTTTTGGTTCAAAATGGGTAGATAGTTCCGTCCTTGAAATTTTTAGGGAAGACATCGCCCGTTTTCGTGTGCTCCTTAAAACCGAGGGTAACGAGGACCCCTTCTCCTTGATGAAAAAAGGACAGGCTCCCAAACTCAACGCATTGTTATTGCACGCTGGTACGGTCTACCGTTGGAATCGCGCCTGTTATGGTATTTCCCCAAACGGTCAACCTCATTTACGCATTGAAAATCGAGTCATTCCTTCTGGTCCTTCTCCAATCGACCAAGTTGCAAATGCAAGCTTTTGGTTTGGCTTGATGGTGGCCCTTTCCGACGAACATACGCGTATCGATAAGGTCATTCGTTTCGATGAGGCGCGTTCCAATCTTTACAACGCCGCTCGTCAAGGGTTGAACACGAATCTAACCTGGCTCAATGGAAAAAATTACTTGGCTCGCCGCCTCATCATCGACAGGCTTTTACCCATGGCTCGTCAGGGCCTAAAAGAGCGTGACATTTGTGCCGATGATATTGAACGTTTTTTGGGTGTTGTCGAAGATCGGGTGCGATCTCGAAAAACGGGTTCTCAATGGATGCTAAAATCGCTTACTAATTTAAAGGGGCAATCGACGCTTTCTGAAAAACTCTCAACACTTGTTTCTCAAGGCATCAAGCACCAGGAAAGTTTTAAACCCGTTCACGAATGGTCTTTGGCAAGTCGCGATAACCTTTCGACCATGGATTCATCGCGTGGTGTGGGTTGTCGTCGGGTATCTCAGATCATGCAGACCGATTTATTTACTGTTCATGAACATGAACTCGTCGAGCTGGTGGCAAACATCATGGACTGGCAGAATCTGCCCTTCGTTCCTGTGGAAGATGATAACGAAAATTATGTTGGGCTCGTGAATTATAAAACAATCCTTAAGCGAGTCGCGCAATATTCGGGCGCCAATGTCCCGGTTTCTCAAGCGATGGATAAAAATGCCAGGACGATCGAAAAAGATGGACGAACCCTCGATGCTCTTAGACTTATGAGGGATGAAGGTTTATCGTGTCTGCCAGTCCTTTCTAAAGGAAAGCTGGTTGGAATGTTGAGCGAAGAAGACTTGCGCCATTTTGAAATAGACTCCTTTGAAGACGATTGACGACGCCAAATATTAGTAACTCATTTTACAAAAACATATGCATAAAATTACCCTACCTCTTTTTCTAAGCATGATATTTTTATCAACGCCCTTGTTTGCGCAGAAGGCAAGCAAGAAGGTTAAAAACGCAAAACTTCAAGGTCAGATTCAAAAACTAATGAAGCTCAAAACGGCGAGCCAAACTAAGATTGGAATCTACGCAAGAGACCTTGATAGTGGAGAATTGATTGTCAATGTTGGCGGCGATGGGGCCTTTAATCCGGCTTCAAATACGAAGCTTATTACTTCCGCCGCAGCGCTCGATAAACTTGGTCCGGCAAAGACCTGGGCTACGCGAATTTCGGCTGGGAGTTTTGAAAAGGGTATTGTAAAAACGCTTTATATTAAAAGCGACGGTGATCCTCTGATCCGATATAATCACGTATTGGAGTGGGCGATTCGCTTGCAACAATTAGGTGTTAAGTCGATCATTGGCGGCATAGTGGTCGATGTGGCGGCTTTTCCTGATACCCTTCCTCCGGGTTTTGAACAGTTCGATGAAGACGCCTCTTATCGTCCCGACATTGGTTCCTTTAGTGTGAATTATAATCACGTTGCGGTCGTTGTTGAGCCGGGGAAATCGGGCGAGGATGCACTTATCTTTATGCGTCCTCCCAACGATCATGTGAAGATCATTGGGAAAGTAAAAACGACGAGCGGACGTCGAACTAAAATCATTTCAAAGGCAAAGAGATCCAATAGAGGTACGACAATCATCTTGTCGGGGACCATCGGAAAGGACGCCTTTCATGCCATTATTCGTAAGCGAGTTGACTATCCTGCGCGCTACGGTGCCAACGTTTTTAAGCACGCTTTAGAAAGTGTAGGAATCAAAGTGTCCGGGAAAATCCGGGTAGGCACACGACCGGAGAATGCAAGGACCTTGCATTTCCATGTCTCCGAACCGCTGTGGTATTTGATAATGATGATGAATAAATACAGCAATAATTTTATTGCCGAACAACTCTATCAAGTGTTGGGCGCCGATGAGTCCGCCAAATGTTCGCTGGCAGAATCTCGAAAAGTGGTGGACGCCTTTATGAGCAAGGCCACCAATCCCAAAGGTTTTAAACAGCTCAATGGAAGCGGTTTGTACGTTGGCAATTACCTCTCTCCTCATCAAATCGTGGACGTCCTTGGTTTCATGTCAAAGCACCATGCCTACCCGGAATACAAGGCCTCCCTCGCCGTCGCCGGCACCGATGGTACCTTGCGCGGCCGTTTGAAAAAGGGATTCGCCAAGGCCAACGCGCGCGCAAAAACTGGCACCCTTTCGGTGGTCTCTGCGCTGAGTGGATATGCGAAAACAAAGTCAGGACGACGGATTGCCTTTTCGATTCTCTTCAACGATCCACCGATCCACGCTGCTCGAATGCGAAAAATTCAAGACGCGATTCTTGAAAAAATAATCGCCTTCGATCATTAAGAAACGTAGGGGCGCGACGAGCCGTGATCATGAATTTCCTGCACAATCTTCGGAATGTGTGGGATTGTTTTGTCCGAAGGGAGAGATAGATACAGCATGAAAAATTATTTAATAAACATATTGGTTATCGTTTTCTTTTTTGGGTGCTCAAGTAGCAACGATGAAAAAGATATGGGTGTCGATACGATGCTTTCAGATAGGGATCTCGCCAAAACGATTCCAAGCGCATCGGAGTGTGAAGCATTTAGGGCTGCCAAAGATTGTTACTAAATCTTATCCCATTTTTGTGTAATCCATGATCGGACGGACCTCGATGGTCCCAAAAGCGGCGGATGGAATTTTTGCCGCGATCTCAATGGCCTCGTCCAAATCTTTGGCCTCCACAAGATAGTAGCCTCCCAACTGTTCTTTGGTTTCAATAAAAGGTCCATCGGTGGTTATCGTTTTTCCAGCATTCACACTCACACATGTAGCAGTGCTTGTGGGTTGAAGGGCCTCGCCGCCCACGTAATTTCCATCTGCGATGATGCCTTCTGTGAAACTGCGGTAGGCTCCCATAAACGCGCCCATTTCTTCCGGCGTTGCGTCTTTCATTCGGTTTTCGTTTGAGTAAATCATGAGTAAGTATTGCATTTTTTTTCCTGTGTAAGATCGGACATCGATCCTTATTCATCTTGTTGACGATCGAGGAGGACGCATTTGGACATCTTCTCGATTTTTTATTTTATTTTTTTAGTGTGCAGGATTTTCTTCGCTATCAATGAGCGAAAGGGTCTTCTTCCACAATAAAAAAACGACGGGAATCAGCAGCGCAAGTGCTCCCAAAACGGCTAAGGTTTCAATTTTATCCGGTGCCATATTTTCTTCCTTCGGCAAGAACGATAAAAATCCGCTCGTCGCGTTGAGGAGGGTATGGGCGAGGATAGAAAGAAAGAGGCTGCGTTTAGAAAGGCTGGCAAAAAAGGCGCCGATAATCCATAGCGAAATAAAGGCAACAGGGTTGGCGTGAACCAAACTAAAAAGAAAGCCGTTAATAATGATGGCTCTAGGCCAAGAGCTATGGGTGCGTTGTTTTTGTAGAAGCGTTCCCCGGAAAAAGTATTCCTCACAAATAGGGGCGACCAAACAGATGGCTAGAAAGCCAAGAATTTGACGCCAAAGCGCGGCTGGATGGAGGAGGCGCTCAAGCCCGACTTGGTAGGAACTTCCCAGTTCCATTAACGCTGGCGACGATTGCATAATAAGGAGTGCAATCAGATTTGAAGCAATGGCGATGATGGGTGTGGTGATAACGACCAAAGCGATGACGCTTGGATTTTTCTTTCCACCTAAAAGAGGGGAGGAAATTTCGAATCGTTTTCGAAGTAGAAAAGCGGGAATGGCAATGCAGATAAATTGGCTTGCGATAAGTCCAATATGTAAATCCAGGGATTGAAGAATGCCGCCGCCAATAAGCAACAAGAGCGCGACAAGGGCAAACATCGCGAAGGTTTCAATCTTTTCTAAACTATTGTTAATGGAGTGCTCATTTTGAGGTGTTTGGCGTATTTACCCAAAAAGGCAAATGGCGTCAAAATATATCTGGATCGCCATCGCTGGTGAGAAAGGCAAGGATGTTGGATCAATACAACGAAAAGCTTGAGAATTTGAGGGAATTTCGGTATCGAAGGCCCAATTGGCCATGCCTTTGGCGAATATATTTATTTAATAAAAGATCTAGGAGATCTATGCGGTATCTAGCGTTTATACTTTTACTCACCATCTTCACATTTAGCTGTGGAGATGATCAAAAAGAGGTCGTTGATGAGGCCTGCAAGGACGTGACCTGCGAACAAGGGATTTGCCTTGCCGGGGAATGCATCAACCCAACTTTCTGCGACGACAAAAGTACCTGTTTAGACGGTTTTGTTTGTACCGATAATAGCTGCCTCGTCCAAATTACAGATTTATGTTTAGACGTCGTTTGCGCGAAAGGCGAATGCTCGAAAGCAACCGGCGAATGCGTTAATAAAAGCGTCTGTTCACGGAGCGCAACAACGGACTGTCTGGACGGTTTTGCCTGTTACGATCAATCCTGTCAGAGCGAAGAAGAAATTTGTGCAGAAGTCAATTGTCCTCGAGGCGTCTGTGATTTTAACCTCGCCGAATGTGTCCACCAAAGTGTGTGCCAAAGCGATAGAGATTGCCTTTCCGGCTCTTTTTGCAACGACGAAAAAACCTGCGAAGAAAACAAATGCGACGCCGATATGATCGATTGTCCACGCGGCCGATGTAACCGACGATCGGGTGTCTGTGAAAACGACTCCATCTGCTCGGGCATGGAAGATTGTGTAGACGGCAACTTCTGTGTCGGAACCGAATGCATCAGAATTGATGAAGCATGCGCCGCGTGTACGGGGAACCAAGAATGTACACAAAATGTAAACCAGGTTACTTGCAATGAATCGATTGAAGGATGCTCAAGCGGACTCGATTGCCTCCCCGATAGAACGTGTAATAATCAAATTTGTGGGGCGCCCATCGCATGTACGCCGGACGCCAACGAACCCAATTCCGATGTTTCCATGCCAACCATCTGGAAAGATATCGCGACCAACAACTCGATTAAGGGCTCGATCTGCCAAGGCGATTCTGATTTCTTTCTCTACAATACGCGCGACTCGGGCCTCTTTACCGGGACCCTTGTCGTGTCGATAAATATCCTCGCCGAAAATGTCGGTAACGGATCTATCACTGTTGATCTTCTCAAAAATGGAAGCAGCGTCGGCACGGCTTCATCGAACAACATGTCGCGCTTTGAACTTCGCCAGGACGTTAACGCAGTAAACATTGGAGAATTTGTCGTTAAGGTTTCCGATACGGACCTCAATCTTGCTGGTTTGGAATACGAAATCTTCGTTAACGTTGTCGATCCCGAAGCCGATATGGCATGTCTAAACGCGGTTCCAATTATGGGCACCGCAACTGGCGATACCTTGATGTCGATGAGTACCTCGCTTAAACCCTCTTGTGGCGCGGCGGGCGTAAAAAGAGAATCCATTTTTTCCTTAGAGGTCGCCGATAAATCAGAAGTTACGATTGCCCTTTCGCAGTTAAATTCCGTACTGAGTATTCGCTCGGTCTGCGCGGTTGATGAAAGCGAAATTGCGTGCCAGAGCGGAACGAATCGAATTGTATCGGTTCTGGATCCTGGTACCTATTTCGTTGTGGTCGAGGGCGTTGATGCTGACGGCCCATTCGGAATTGCGGTCACCCAAAAACCAGTCATTTGTACCCCAGGCAACAACCGTTGTACGGGCGCCGACGATGGGGAAACGTGCAATACAAACGGAACGGCCTACGACGCGTTCTCTTGTGCTGGAGACTCCTGCGACATGGCGACCGGATTTTGTCTGCGTGCAGAAGGTGATGTGTGTAGCGCTGCCATTCCTGCTTCTCAAGGATTTAACGGCACGGTTAATTTTGGAACCCTGCGCGACGATTATCAAAGTTCAACATGTGGCTCAACGACCGCAACGGCCGGGGTCGATTATACCTTCGCCGTCGACGTACCACCCAATACCCGATTAGAGGTTTCGGCAAGCCACGCTTCTTTTGCAACTCTAGCGATTTTATTAGTAAACGATTGTACTAATATTGATGCTGGTTGTCTGATGAGCGACACCGGTTCAAACTCAGATATCGGCTACGTTAACACGAGCGGGCAAACAGAATCTCTTTTTATCATCGTTGATTCTCGAGCCAACTTTTCCGATAGTGTCGACATTGAAATCAATCTTATTCCATTGACCTGTCTTCCAAACGCGAAAACCTGTTCTGGAAGCGCTGTCGAAATTTGTAACGATGTGGGAACTGCACTGACCTCTTTGGAGTGCCCTTATGGTTGCGACATGATGAGCGGCGCATGTAATCCTGCAACGAATGACATTTGTTCGAGCGCCTTTGATGTGACTGGCGGCGGAACCTTCTCAGGAACCTTGGCCGACTATAATGATGACTATGAGCCCGATGTTTGTATTAGCTTTGGCGCTCCGGGACCCGACGGTGTTTGGTCTATCAATGCGGTCGCGGGACAGATATTGAAAGCATCCATGACGGGCGGTTTCGATTCTTCCTTGTATGTTGTCAGCGATTGCGCTGACATCGCAGGGACGTGTGGCGAGGGTAGCGATAGCGGAACCATCGAACGCATTGATTATGTGATTCCAACCGACGGCACCTATTACATTATCACAGATGCATTTAGTGCAAACGCAACTGGCGACTTCTCACTCACCGTTGATTTGGTGACACCGATTTGTTCACCGGGAGAAAAAGTATGTAGTGGCGCAAATTCTTTGGATACCTGTCGTGCCGACGGAAGCGGATTTGATTCGCTGATGTGTCCTGGAGCATGTGACGCGGGTTCAAACGAATGCGTTGGAAACTCGTGCGCGAGCCCGATTCTCATCAATATGTCTGGCCAGTATACGGCCGACAATAATCTCTACACAAATACCTACGATCCCGGTTCTCCAAGCTGTACCAACCATCGCGCCCAAGGAAATGATGTTGTCTACCAACTTGATGCGACCCCCGGTGACGTTATCACTGCGACAATGACCACCACCTTTGATGCATCGCTTTATGCGGTCACCGATTGCGCGAATTTGGATTCGTGCGTCGCCGGACAAGACAGTGGTAATCCAGAAACGATTACCTTTGTGATGGCTCCCTCAGGTTCGATCTTTCTTATCGCTGATGCCTTTAGTGCTTCAGGAAAAGGGACCTTTACCTTAGATATTGATATCCTGACGCCCGATTGTTTCGTCCCTGGACAAGCCGTTCAATGCGTCGACGCAACGACCTTGCAGTATTGTGATGCGCTTGGTTTCTTACAGAACCATTCTTGTGCGTGCTCAAACGGTGCTTGCACCCAGCCCTCAGCTGATATCTGTGCAGACCTTGTCGTTGTTGCAGATCAAAGCGTGGTGAGCTCGGCATTTAGTAACTTTACAGATACCTACAATCCCGGCGCCGTTTGTCCTAATGGTTCAGGAAATTTTGATGGACCGGACGCTGTTTATGCCATCGATCTTGCACCTGATTCGATTTTAACGGTTGATCTCCAGACCTCCGGCTTCGGACATTCGATGTATGTAACTTCAGATTGCTCGAACGTAAAAACCTCGTGTTTATGGGGCGCCGGAGATGGGTCAGATGATAAGCTTGTTTACCATTCAGCCCAAGGTGGACGTCATTACGTTCACATTGATACGACCTCCAACACTTCTACATCAGCGTTCACGGCGACCTTCTCGGTTCAAAACGGTGTCTGCCAACCGGGCTCAAGTATCTGTGATTCTAATACGAATCAAACGACATCTTGTAGTGCCGACGGCTCACAAATCACAGGCATCGTCGACTGTATCGGTAACTGTGCATCGGCCACCGCATGTGGCGGTCCAGCACTTGTGAACGACACTTGCGCCACGGCCTACGATATCGTCGGTCCGATTTCCTTCGTTGAAGATTTAGGTCGTTTTACCGACGTGATTAACCCCGGATCTGCGAGCTGCTTTACGCGTTCAACGCCTGGCCGCGATCTCATGTATTCTGTAAGTTTACCACCGAATACAGTTTTGGATGTGACCGTTGATGGCAGTACTACCCACACTTTGGCGATCGTTTCTGATTGCGCAATGGCCGGCAGTACCTGTCTTGCGCAAGATGACGGTTTT
>JALSKP010000718.1 GCA_026988815.1 Myxococcales bacterium
TGGTGATTTCATTTTGGATCCAACCAAACCCGCGTTGATGATCGCGGGCGGATATGGCCTCACGCCCTTCCTTTCTTTTTTGGGAAGCTCGCGCGACGAACCAGCCCTCCTCCTCCATTATTCGAAAAACCCGAGCGTCTTTGATGGCCTTTTCGCGCCATTAAATCCTGCTGACTTTCGTCGAATGAACACCACGCAAAGAGGTCGATTCTCCAAGGAAGATCTTCAAACCCTGTGTCCTGATTATTTGACGCGTGACATTTATTTATGCGGACCGGAGGCGATGATTGAGGATGTGAGTAGATTGCTTCTGGCTCTGGGTTGTAAATCCGAGCGCATTCACGCCGAGCGATTTTCGCCACCGCGCTCGAACGCGGAATCGGACATCACCCTCGGAGGAGAGTCGGCATCGCTACATTTCGAAAAATCAGATCGTCACATCCAGGCCTCCAAACGACCGATCCTAGAACTCGCCGAAGAGGCTGGATTGCGTGCTCAATTTGGATGCAGAATGGGTGTTTGCGATCAATGTAAATGCAAAAAGAAAAGCGGCCTCGTTTATAATTTGCGCACCCAAAGGGTCTCCGATTCTGGACCCGAAGAGATAAAAATTTGTGTGAGCGTGCCCATCAATCACGTCGTCCTTGACCTATAAACCTAAAAATACTGAGAATTAAAATGAATAGTTTACAATTTGATGATGCCACCCTGACCTCTCTTGCGCGCGAACTGGATGAGGTCGACCGAAAGATCCGAGACGATCTAGGACACCATGACGCGTCCTATATCTTTAGCATCATTCGAATCCAACGTGTTTTTTCGATCGCCGGCCGGGTCTGCATTCCGCTGGGATTTCTCACGCCCAGCCTTTGGGTGTTAGGTGTTATATATCTATCCATCGCAAAAATTTTGGATAATATGGAAATCGGCCATAACATCCTCCATGGGCAATACGATTGGATGAACCACGAGCATATGAATTCGAGAAATTTCGATTGGGATATTGTGTGCAGCGTTGAATCTTGGAAGCGTGTACATAACTACGAACACCATACTTACACAAATATCATTGGAAAAGATCGCGACTTTGGTTATGGGCTTTTGAGAATGACGGATAAGTTAAAATGGAAAGTGAAAAATCTTTGGCAATTTTTTACCTACGCGTTACTAAGCCTTCTTTTTGAATGGGGAATTGCCTACCACGAACTTGCTGGAGAGCGCGTTTATCTTGGAAAACAGAAAAAAGACGACCAAACCAAGGTACGCCATGAGATGCTCAAAGCTTCTTTTTTCAAGAAGATTCGCAGCCAAGTTTTTAAGGATTATATTTTCTTTCCCCTGCTCTGTTGGCCGGTTGCCATCTATGTTTTGCTCGCCAATCTCATGGCCAACCTCATCCGAAATCTTTGGGCCTCGACGATTATTTTTTGCGGTCATTTTACCGAAGAGGTGCAAACCTTTAGCCAATCTGGGTGCGAGAATGAAAGCCGAGGACATTGGTATTATCGGCAAATGTTGGGGTCTTCCAACTTCACAGGTCCACGTTGGCTACATATTTTAAGTGGTCACCTTAGTTACCAAATCGAGCACCATCTTTTTCCAAATTTACCCGCTTGTCGCTATCCAGAAGCTGCGGTTTTCGTCCGCGAAATCGCCAAACGTTATGGCATCCCTTATCATTCAGGAAGTTTTCTCGGGCAATATTGGACGGTCATCATGCGGATCTTAAGATACTCGTTTCCGACCCCTAAAAGATCTCTTCAGCCTTAGATTAAATCTATTCAGGTGTCTTTATTCTCGTCTTCAAAGCTTAGAATATGCTCGTCAAAAAGGGTCTCTAAACAGGTATGAAAGGTCAGCATTTGTGGGTGAGCTTTTCGTCTTCCCCAGTGCCCGGCAAGGTGAACGATGAAGAGGGCTAGGGCACAAATCCCAGCGACCAAAAATCCGGTAAAGGACTGGCCAAGACGAAGTTGACTCATTCCAAAAATAAGCGCCATGACGCCAACAATTGAAATCGCAGCGTAAAGGGCGGTAAACATCGTCCAAACATTTGCGTTCGGACCGTGTTTGCCGCGCAGCATAACAACACCTGATTCCTCGATGATAGACAGACGTAAAAAGGGAGACCAAAAATGGCGATCTTCTTGTCGGATCCTTAATTCAATCTGGTCGTCAAAGATTTGAAGAGAACAGCTTTTATCGTCTCTGTTTTTCTCTTTAGTAAACACCTCAACTACTTTTTCCACTTCTAGATCCAAACTTATCTGGAAACGCGGCCTTAAATGCGTCGTCATTTTTCCTCATCTTTCATCTACATCGGCACACTATAACAGGTCTTGAAAGATGACATAGAAGAGAGGCAATTTTGAATTTCTAAAAACCACAGTCCAAAAACGACAAGATTGAGGGCGACAAATAGAAGCGCTAAGATTGAAAAAGCGGTGTTGGAAAATGTCGAACCTGGCTCCAAGCGAGCGGGAATAATGAAGGCGAGGATCATACCGCTCACGAAGCCGCCGATGTGGGCGCCGTTGTCGAAAGGAACGGCATCAAAAAATCCGATGGCGATATTAAAGAGAACCCAAGGAAGCATTCCAGAGGATAGTTTTTTTCCAAGTTCGGGTGGTAGATCGCGGCGATATTTATAGCCGAAGACGATCATCGCGCCGACCAATCCATAGAGCGCGCCGGACGCACCGCCAGAGGGAGCTTCGACGAAATAAAAGGATGCCAAAGATCCGACCAATCCAGAGGCGATGTAGATGAAGAACATCCTGCGTGTCTCGTAAAATTTTTCGATCAAGGGTGCGATGATGAAAAGCCCATAGACGTTAAATGCCAAGTGCATAAATCCCAAATGTACCCACATTGAAGAGACCAATCTCCACCAGTCGCCCTTGAGGATGAAGGAATTGATTTTCAAGCCAGTCGTAAAAACGAGGATATCTGGCGCGGGTAAATTGGGTTCATCGAAACCTTTATAATCGACGAGGTAGAGGCCGGCGACAAATGCGCAGACCCAAAACACGGTGTTGACGGCCATCAGAACTTTTGTTCCGGGCGTCGGTGCGTCTAGACATTCTCGAAAGGTTTTCCCCAATTTGGGCTCTTGGCTTTGCATTCCTTTTCAATGCCGGAATTTTTGGCAGCTTACAAGAAACAAAAAAGCCCACAGTATTGTGGGCTGGATTATCAACACCAAAGGTGCTTATTTAATGAAGCCTTGAAGCAAGAAGGCGATAATGAATCCGTAAATTACGAGGGACTCGATAAGCGCCAATCCAAGAATAAGAGGTGTGAAAAGCTTTCCTGAAGCTTGAGGATTGCGAGCAATTCCTTCAAGCGCAGCAGCGGCTGCCTTTCCCTGTCCAAGAGCGCCACCAAAAGCTGAAATGCCGATGGCTAAGGCTGCAGCGATAGCAACCCATGAGTTCATGCTGAATTGATTAGCAGCAGCTCCGCCGTCTTGGGCGAAAAGTGCGGTGCTCCAAAGAGCGACAACTGCGAAGGTCGAAAAATAAACTGCGATTTTTTTCATTTTAATCTCCAAAGAGGTTCCGGCAAATGACCGGGAAAAAGTAAGTACTAAAATTAGTGTTCTTCATGCGCTACAGCCAAAGAGATGTAGACGCTAGTAAGGATGCAAAAGACGGCGGTTTGAACGATACATACGAGCAAACCTAAGAAGTAAAAAGGAATAGGAAACAGAATCGGCGCACCCAAAATATCATTGGCAAGCCCCGAGAAAACACTGAGAACCATATGATCGCCAGCCATATTACCGGTCAAGCGAAGACCTAAAGAGAGGGGACGCGCGAGGTGTCCGATAATCTCAATGACAAACATCAAGGGTGCGATGAAAATCACAGGTCCGAAAAAATGCTTTACATAATCCCATCGATTTTCGAGAAGACCGGAAAGATTATAGACTATAAATACGATGATCGCGGGGCCAATATTGGTATTCAAGCTCGATGTCGGAGGACTGAGTCCAGGAATTAAGCCGATAATATTGGAAACGAAGATGAATACAGCCAGTGTTGCAACGATGGGGAAATGACGTTTGGCTTGCTTTTCGCTCATCATGCCCGACATCATTCCGAAAATACCATCGAAGATAACTTCGAAAAAATTCCGGATAGAAAATTTCCCTTCTGGAATCAATGCTGTTTCGCGATTTGAATATTTTCCGCGTGCAATAAACGCAAGCACGAGAATAAAAAGTACGACAAGGGTACCGAACGCTGCGTGAGTGAGCGTAATATGGCCTGTTTCGTTAAGAGCGGGATGACCTAGATCGAAACCACCAATTTCATGCCAACCCGCGTGCTCGTGTTTTGACCAGCCGGGAATTAGATCTAAAAATGTTGTATCTGCCATAACGACTTTATAACTATGGACCCGCTATTAATTGCCAAACCATAGAGGGCAAAAAAAGGCTAAATCCGAATACCAAACCGACGACACTTAAGTCGACTACGCTAATTAAAAACCAAATCGTGGCAATCAGGATCATCATTTTACTTCCGAGTAAAAAGGACCAAAACAACTGCGACTTGCTTTCTTTTTCGCCTTTCACCAGCTTTGTTATCGTCCATACGAAAGCACGTAGGTTGAGAACTGAAACTGCGGTACCTGCGAATATTCCCACGCCCAATTTTGGATCCAAAAGGAAACCAAAAGCAAGCGAGGCAACCAAACCGAGAAGGGATATTTTAACAATCATCCCATTCAAAAATCTCGGATCAATATCCAAAATCAGGCTCCGCAGAATACCTTTATTTATTCCGAAGAAAAAAAAGACATTAATTAGTAATTCAAAGAACGTGTTGAGAAATATTCGTTGTTTTCGCGAAATATCCGCTCAATCAAAGCGCTCTTATCATGGTGTATTAGGAGAGTCAACGCTATGAATTTTGTTTTATGAAGGGAAGGTTTTATAAATAAGCGAGGGTCTTATTTCCAAATCAAAACACGACAGGGAAGCGCATCGGTATCAATGTTGGGAACCGCGATGAGGCACCAATAATCTCCGTCTTTTACATGGGCTGGTGCATAGACCATTTCGCTAATCGTTCGCTCCACACGGCTATCGCTTTTAAGCCTCGTCTCTCCCACCTCGACCTTCCAAAAACTACGATGATTGAGTAGCAACCCATGGTCGGACTCGCGATCGACGGAGGGAAGATCGACAAGTAAATGATCAATGGAGCGCGCAATATTTGCCATCGCCTCAGAGGTAAAATAAGTTGGGTTACGCGAGGTGTAGTCAACGCAGGTCTTATTCAATTCCCCGTTCGTCCGAATAATAAGCCCCTTTCCATCAAAGCCTTTCAGATACACCTTAAGTCTAGAATTGGTAATCACTTGATCTGCTGGCTCACCGGCCAAGTAGGTTTCCTCGGTCGCGCCTAAAGACACGGTCGAGAGTGTGATAAGGCGCACGCGAAAAGGCGTCAAAGGCGCGACATCACACACCCCCGGTCCGTCTTCGACGATATGGCGAATGGATTCTGTATGGGTGCCCATCCCGTGAGGCGCCATCGATAAAATTCTACAGTTCAGGTGTCCGCCTTCTTCAATTGCGCCAACAAAACCCTGCGCTCGAAAGCTTTTTTCCACAACCCCCGGTAGGCCAAAGGCCTTCACGTTTTCGTGCGAATTGGGGGTTACGCGAATGGATAAATTTATCGCATTTTCGAAACTCACGACTCCGCCCCAGCAGCCAAAGATTTCGAATGGAGTAAACTCGCCTGGGTTTCGTAGGCACTGCGTTCCACACCTAGCCATTCCAAGGCGCTGCCGCTCAGGATTCTTTCCTTAATTTCGGCCGACAAATGCATCGACTCCACGAGCTTTCCTGGACGATGTTCTCCGAGAGGAAAAGGATAGTCGGTCCCCAAAGCCAGACGTTCGTAGCCAATCGTATCAATGATGAACTGTAAGGTATCTGCATCGTGAACGAGCGAATCGAAGTAAATTTTGGAGACGAAGTCAGAAGGCCGAACCTGTGTTTGAACCTGGCAAAGGTCTGGACGAACATCAAAGCCATGATTGATCCGGCCAAGGGTTGCTGGAAAGGAGCCGCCTCCATGTGCAAAGGCAAATCTTAATTTAGGGAAACGTTCTAGCACGCCACCCATGAGCAAACTACAAATCGCGCGAGAGGTTTCGGCGGGCATACTCACCAACCAAGGCATCCAATAGTTTTTCAATTGATCCATCCCCATCATATCCCAGGGATGCACAAAAATGGCAGCGTCTAAAGATTGTGCCGTCTCCCAAATCGGATCAAAGCGTGGATCGTCGAGATTAATATTGTTAACATGGGTCCCCATTTCAACACCTTGAAACCCAAGTTCCTTTACACATCGTTCCAATTCTTTGGCTGCCAGCGCCGAATCCTGCATCGGTAAGGTACCCAAACCGATAAAGCGTTTGGGGAATTTTTCGACCACCGAACAGAGATGGTCGTTCAAGAATATTGATAAATCGAGCGCGTCTTCAGGCTCAGCCCAGTAGGAAAACATGACGGGAACGGTTGAGAGAACCTGAACGTCCACCTTATCTTTATCACATTCCAGAACGCGGGTAGCACCGTCCCATAAGTTTGGATCGACGATGCGAAAAAGCTCCCCCTCTTTCATCATTCTTCCACAACCATCGTGAATATCGAGCTGGATAAAACCGCTATAGCCATAACGTTGTGCAAGGTCGGGCCAACCGTCGGGGAGAATATGAGTATGGATATCGATCTTCAAGTTATTTCTCCAACAAATGGTTGCAATGATTACATGTTCGCTTGTCTTCACTTTCCCAAAAAGATTCGATGGCGCCCTTCAATTGCTTGACGATATCAACGAGCTGAAAAGAGGTCTCATACACCATTTCACTGCACTCATCACAGTACCAACGCAAGCCGTCGAGTTGTCCCTCGGGTCGTTTATGTTCGATAACCAGCCCGACAGAACCTGCAGGGCGTTGAGGTGAATGCGGAATATTGGGAGGAAGTAAGAAAATGTCGCCCGCTTTCAGGACGATATCTTTGAAGGTGCCATCTTCGACGATCTTCAAAGTAATCTCACCTTCGATTTGATAGAAAAACTCTTCATCTTTTTGAATATGATAATCTTTTCGATGATTGGGGCCGCCAACGATAAAAACGTCAAACTGGGTATCTTCCCAGATTTTTTTATTGCCAACGGGTGGCTTTAAGAGGTGTCGATTGTCTTCGATCCACTGCAATAGATTAAAAGGTGAAGTGATTCCCATTAGAACTCCTAGCGAAAGTAGGGCTATTAATGCGATCGGACTCGGAATTGTCAATCCATGAATCCATTTTTGAGCCAATGAGGAGATTTTTTTTGAATATTTGTGCTCTAGGGCTTTGTTATTCTTGTGATCATGGCCAACTGCCCCTAGGATGGCGCGCAATGTATGTTGGTGTAAGAAAGTAAGGGAGTTCCGAGTGGCGAACGAAACAATACTGGTCGTTGATGAAGATCAGAAAATTCAAAAAGTCCTACAAGTTAGTTTAAAGAAAGCGGGCTACCGCGTTTTGTTAAGTGACTCTGTGGATGAGGCATCCAAACTCGTAAAGAGCGATAATCCTGAACTTATCATTTGCGAAACCCGTTTTCTTGAAGGCGACGGATTCGCGTTTTTGGGCCATTTAAAGAGTGGTAAACATAAAAATATCCCTTTTATTTTTCTCACTGAGGAGCGCGCTCTACCTCAGAAAATGAAAGGTTTTGAACTCGGCGCAGATGATTACCTTACCAAACCCTTTTATTTAAAAGAGATCACAACTCGCGCAGATTTGCTTATCCAACGCCATAACGACGATCTAATCAGCGAAGACGCAGAAAACGAATTTTCTGGGCACCTGTCCAACATTGGCGTCATTGATCTTCTGCAAAAAATTGAAGCTGAAAAAACCTCCGGTTCGATCCAAATCGAACGCAACGAACACCACGCCTCGATCTATTTTAAAGACGGCAATATTTTTGACGCCTTTTGTGGAAAGCTTTCTGGAGAAGATGCCATCTACCGGCTCTTTTTCTGGCCAGAAGGCGAATTTATTGTGCGGTACCATGACATCGGCAAACGAAAGGATCGCATTCCTAAAGATTGCACTGAGCTCCTTATCAAAGGCATGGATAAGCTGTCCCAATATCAGGAAATTTCTTCCCAAATTCAGTTGAACGCAATTTATGATCTTGATTTCGATCTCGTTGCGCGCGTTCGTTCAAAATTACCTAAAACAGTGGCCGAAATATTTCGCCTCTTCAACGGCGAGCGAAGCGTCAGAGATGTTATTGACGCATCTCCAATTGAGGACGTAACGGCGATTCAAATCGTCAAACGCGTTATCGATGAAGGACTCGTCATTCAAACGAGCAGAAGCGAAGCATCGACCTCGCCAAACCTTGAAACGTGGTTGGAGGATGACGAAGACGATTTTCTCGCCGAAAATACCTCGCTTACTTTTCAAGTAAAACCCGATGATAACGTTGAAGAAGAGAAGGAAAAAGAGGAAAGAGTCGAACGAAAAACCGAGCGTTTGCTAGATGCTCAGGTCCGTAGAATCACCGACCAGCAACACTCGATCAAAACCAGTCCTTTGAAGTCCATCGCCGAAATCGAGCACCAGGAAGAAAAACGCCGAGCCGTGGAAGCCCAACGCCTTTCAGGTCAACATCAGGCCGTCACAAGGAATACACTCAAAGAATATCAAACTGAACCAAAATTGCCGGAAGAAGATCTACCTAAGATCGCCGAAACAAAACGCAAAAGGAAAAGTACACCTATTCGTTCACAGGCTCATGTTTCCGCTACAGATCTCGAAATCGAGATGTCGGAGATCGAAGAGGACGAGGCAACAACTGCGGAAATTCCAAACGCCGCCGACGCCTATGCTTCCATGCAAGACGCCCATGTCGCCAAACATCTTAGCGAAGATGATACCTTTGAGGACTCTGAACCGATTGAAGAAAAGGAAGAGCTCATAGTTGAAACCGGTGAAGTACCGAGTACGGAGCGTCCGACTGCTGAAATCGAAAGAATCATTGAAACGCGAACTGAATCTGGTCCCTTTGTTTCCGTTAGCGATCCTGAAATTTCAGAAGTCGAAGAAAACGAGCCGGAGGAAGAAGAAGACCTTTCTGAAGAAAGCGAAGAGCTTGAAGAAGACGAAACCCCCC
>JALSKP010000719.1 GCA_026988815.1 Myxococcales bacterium
CCTCGACGGCCATTGGAAAGGTGGTTTTATGATTTTTGTTGACCAACGTGGACAACAAGAAGGCCAGGCCGAACTCCTTTCGATTGAGCAGCTTAGAAAAAGCGAGGATTTCTCGGTGAGCTTAGAACTCCAGGTTGACCAGTGGTACACATCGGAAAGTCCTTACTTTCAGCGAGTGAAAGTGCGTGATGTCTATCCTGACGGAAAAATAGAAGAAAGCGTGGGCGTCAATAAAGTGCAAGACGGAAAGCTGTTTTGCATTGTCAAAAAGCCCACAGATTTGGTGATTCACGATGGCCGACTGGACGGTCGTGATACGATCATTTGGACGCGATCTCGTAAAACACCAAAAGCTGTCGAATATTTTAGGGAAAGTGTTTCAGAAGATTCCTACGTCATTTCTGGCTATGGATATTACGGTGACGAGGACCTCGATAAGAAACCTAGAATGCATTTCTATGCTGAGTATAAAAAAATAAAGTAATCTTTTTTACTTTTTAATCGTGTTTTTCTTACTCTTTTTTTTGTGTCATTTTCCCTTTAGAACGCATCTTCTTGGCAAGCTTACGAATGGCGGAACGGATAATATCGTTGTGATAGTTACGGCCAAGTTCGTCGAGGGTTTCGAGCCCCTTTTGATCCCCTAGAATATATATCGCCTTTGCTCCATCGAGGGTGAGAATGGGATCTTTTTTGATCGCCACACGGATAGCCCCAAGCGCGTTCTTTTCTCCTATTTGGGCCAAAGCGTGGAGGGCCGCCTGTTTGATTCTTAGCGATTTCGTTTCTTGGATCATCTTCATCAATCTCGGTGAAGAGCTCTTGTCTTTCAGCGAGCCGAGGGCTCGAATGGCGCTCTCGGCTGTAAAAGGATCCATTTGTAACCCTGCTCGAACGTCTTCAACGGGCGTTGAACTAGGATAGAGAAAGCGTGTCGCGGCGATATTTCGATAGATGAGGCGTCGCGTTTTCAGCTTCAAATCTTCTTTCAACCAGGACGAAAAAAGTGGGATCAGGCTTTTTCGTTGACGGTTTTTATACCGCAGAGAAAGGGAAAGCCAAAATTCTCTTTCATCGGGCGTCGCCTGCTTCATCATTGTTTTGATCCAGTTTAAGTCAAAGGCTGGACACCATAAATCGACGATTTCTCGAAGGGATTTCCCCCTCGTTTTTGGATCGCCGATTCTCTTTTTCATCTCTTCTTTAATCGTTGAAGAGAAGGGAGAACGGCATAGAGCACGATAGTGTTTTACGAGATGAGGGTTGTCCTTACTGAGTATTTTTTTCGACAATTGGTCCATCAATTTCTTCGTGGGGTTTTGAGCGACGATTTTCGAAAGAAGAAGCGATGCTTTTTCATCTTTGATAGAAAGGGCATCGATTTGCTCGGAAAGAAAGGAAAGGGACGCTGGCGATTTAATCTCTTTTTTTACTATTTTCGGATGCTTGAAAACCAAGTCTCGGCGCAACCTAGACTCACGTTTTCCCTTCGTATCGAAGATGTCGTTTTTCTCAAGCGGATCTTTTGCAAGATCGAAAAGTTGTAAGATTCCCTTCTTTGTTTTAAGCACCAATTTGTGCGAACCCCGAAGAATGGCAACCTCATCTTTGGGAATATTGGTGAGGTAATAGGAGCTGTCGGGAACCTTGTCTTTTTCAAGATAGGGGACCAACGATCGGCCTGCCAAGGTAGGATCTCTGGGAAGACGAACAAGGTCCAGCAAGGTAGGAAGAAGATCCACATTACCCACACTCCCTTTGATATGACGACCTTTGAGGCCGGGAATTTTGATCGCAAGGGGAACACGAATTTCATCTTCTAAGACCGTTCCGCCATGACCACGGCGTCCCTTCTTACCGAAACTTTCGCCGTGATCTGCCGTGAAAACGATGATCGTATGGGAGAGGAGCTTCTTTCGTTTTAGATCCGCAACCAGGGCTTTCATCTGATCATCGAGCCATTTTGCAGCTCTTTTATACGCCGGTTTTTTTGGCATCCCCTTCAGAAAAGTTCCGTCGAAGGCGGTATGATGCATGTTGTAAAAATGAATCCAGGCAAACCATTTTTCGTCTTTATATTTTTCAAAGGCGTGTTGGCTCATCCCTTGAAGGTCGTTCTGGCTTCGCTTTTGGTACACCTGTACGTCCTCAAATCCATCCAGTAGACCACGTGTTCGTTTATACCTCGGTTCGATGAAAAAATTATTGACGACGGCAAAAGTTCGAAACCCCTCCTCCGAAAAACGCTGGCCGATCGGACGTCCATATTTCGTCAGCGCCGTGTTGGCCTCCAACGAGCGAAACATGCTTGGCATGCTCAAAAGAGTTCCCGACGCTTGTGCATAGGAACGTTCAAAGGTGATCGCATCGCTCAGGAATGTATCTAAAAAAGGTGTCACCTTTAACGCATCTTTTTCTTGGCTTCTCCACGGTGAAAAGACATCCGCTCGCAAAGTATCAACGACGATAAAGAGGACGTTCCAATCCGCGTCGCCGGGAGGGGGACCAAGCTGTGGCTCAGCTGCCGGTCTTTTCTTTTCTTCCACGATAAGCACTTTTTCTATGAACGTGAGCTTATGGGAGGGAAGAAGGATTCCACTTAGATTAGAAAAAATGAGTGAGTTATCGTCCGCTTTCGCTCGAATAAAATTGCTTGAGTTCTTCGCAAAATGGAGACTGCCCCCAAGGATAAATAGAAAGAGGAGAATAAGAAAAATTCGTCCAAATTTTAAGTGTATTTTAAATAGGTTAAAGGCCTCTACTAAGACAAAGACACCACAAAAATAGAGACTGAAATAAACGTAGGTATAGGCGCCACCGATGATTTTTGAATGCGCGAAAAGCAAACCAAGCGATAGTAGGATTGCCAGAAATGCAAATAGCGGGGAGGATTTTAATCCTCGAATTTTAAAGAAAAGAAGACTCGCTATTACACTCCCCAAGAAAATAAGGAGGACAAAACCCAAGGAAAAATAATCCACCCACCATTGATTTTTAACCCAATTCCCTTTCGCAAGATGTGTGCTTAACTCGTAAGCAGGTATACTAAACGCGATCGCGAACAAAAGGTGCTTTATCAACCTTAGAAGCGGGAACTTTTCTAGAGGGCGTAGAACGAGGGTAGCCAAAAATGTGACAAGCGCGATTGAACTTGCCAAAAGGAAAAGCAAACTTGAAATGAGCAGCCAAGAGTGGAGATCTAGACGCGATCCTGGAAAGGTAAAAAATCTTTCAAAGAAAACAAGGATCACAAAGGCGCCAAAAACGCTGACGAGGTTCGAGGTGAGATGCTGCATGATGGTCGTGAAAAAGTCTTAGTGACAGACCGCGGCGACGGGGAAGGCCGCAAGGTTGGATGAGTCCAATGTTACCCGGGTCATCTCGCCGGCGCTGGTATATTGGAAAAGATGAACGTGTCCCGGTTGGGTATTATCGAGGGGATCGTAACTTGTTCCCACAAAAACCTTGTGCTTGCCGTCGATACACGCTGCACCATCGGTGATGTGAAAGGCCGCGTTTTCGACCCCACCGCTAAAACTTCTGTACCAACACATGAGTGCCGTCGGTGAGTCTTCACAGTTTTTATCGTAGGCCAAGGTGTCGGCGCGAAAGCTCATCGCACCGTATGAAGCGCGTGTTCCATCCCAAGAAGCGGTGCTCATCCAGATCATGCCGTTGATATTATCGACGAGTACGTTTGCGGCATCAAGAATAAAAGGTCGGCTGTCTAAATCTTTGGAAAGATCAAATCCGTCTTCTCGTTTTCTGAGATCGCTCATGGAAGAAAGGTCCGAAAAACTCTGAGTACTGTTCGGAATGACGGACGCGTATTCGATGGCGATGAGTTCGGATAATCCACCTTGGGCGCGTGCACCAAAAATACGATGCGTCCACGGATCGACTTTAAGATTTCGAATATTAAAGGCGTTTTGGTTGGACTCGGGATACCACGCTATTGCGTCAATCGGCTCACCGGGAAGAGCGACAACCTGGTCACCTTTTAGATCATAGGCATAGATTTTGTCTTCTACACTACTATAGGAAAAAAGGACTTGTCGTACTGGATCAATATCCCATGAAATACTAAGGGGCAGATTGATGGGCGTTCCAACTTCTTTTAGGTCTGCCGGCGACGTTGTGTCATAGATGTAAAGCTGGCCCTCTTTTTGCGGACCCTCGGCCGGAAGGGGCAAGGTTTTCATTGCGTAGAGACGATTATGAAAAGGGTCGAATTTGATACCTAAGACGGGATCGCTGAAGGATAGAGTGAAGACCTCTTTCGGAGCAGCGATGGGTGTTCCAGGATTTTGGGGCGTATCCAGCTCAAAGATTTTAACTTCTTTGGTACCAGGAAGAGCGGCCGCTAAAAGGTGGCGCTTTCGATCAATGGCAAGTTCAATGATCGCTTCGCCGATATCGATTTGCCCACCCATATTCGGCGTACCATCCGTTCGAATCCATTGAAGAATGCCAGATTCTAGATGTCCGATATACGCAACGCCTTCAAAGGAAAAGGGGTCGGGGAGGATGCCTTCCACTATTCCCATATCTTCACCCGATGGCGTATCGCGCTCCTGAACATCTTGCCCGCCTGCATCGCTCTGTTGTCCGTTATTGGCGTCTGCTTTCACCAAAACATCGCTGGTATTATTAGGAGTATTGGAGGGGCTTGAGTCGTCAGAACAGCCCAAAGAAAGGAGCAACATTATAAACAGGGTGGATTTCATATCATTTATCTCGTGGTGGAAAAGGGAACCTACCAACAGCTCAACTTTTTTCAAAGAAATTAAAACCAGCGCGAGATTTTCTAAACCTTTTTAAAAAGACGCAACTTCTGGGTCGTCGGCCCGAAAAGAGGAATGTTCAACCTATTGCCTCGGAGCACACAATGAAGCCCTCTAATACATTCGGATTAAGCGCCCTTCTTATTTTCACCTTTCTTTCTGGTATTGCTTTTTCGGCCATCACCTTTTCAACTGCAGTCAATCAATTGAGTTCAACACCGACCGACCCCGTTATTCGATTACAAAGCACCAATTTGAATGACCTCCACCATCGCTTTGGAAAACCCAGTCGCATTGGTCAAAACGTTGCGCTTTGGACGTCTCCGACCGGAACGGCCTTGGACTCAATGCTGGTCAAATATGAGCCTGGTAGCAAACGCATCATCGGATATTCGTTCTCTCGTCGCTCGGCTTTTGGGACCAGCACAACAACTTTAGGAAACGTTCCAATGATTTAAAGGCTCCTTTTTTCACCAAATCCGGATTAGTTGTAAAACCTATTGATTTTCGGGAATAGATCTTATTAGGAAAGGGTTCCAATGGACTTGAATCTAGAATGAGAAGCAAAGTGGAATCCGAAAATCCGAACCTATCAAAACTTATTAACATCACCCTAAAGGGCGAGTCGGACGCGAGATTTCCTGAAAAAACATTTCTCGATCTTGAATGGGACCTAATGCGAACAATCTTAGCCGGTTTCGCAAAGAGCGACCGTGGATACCGTCTTTTAGAAACGCTAGCGCCCTTAGAATCCAATGAAATGGTTAAGCTGCGTTTAATCCATGTCGGCGAATGGATGGGCGCGATAAACGAAGATTCCGAGCCCCCCGTCCACGGCATTCGGGATATCGAAAAGGCCGCCATTCATGCTGCCAAACATGGCATTCTTGAACCTGAAGATTTGGAGGCCATCGCGGCCCAATGCGATATTGTCTCGCGCGGCAAAAGATATTTTTCGACGCGTGCCCAAACCCTTCCTCAGTTGAACGCCATCGCGTTAAAACTAGATGCCCTCCAGGAATTACAAATTGCTATCAATCGTGCGATCGAGCCGGGCGGAAGAATTTCCGATTCCGCGAGTCCCGATATTCGAGCCTTCAGGCGTGGTGTGCAAAATGCCATGGACAGAATTCGCTCCAGCGTGGATGCGGTACTGCGTGATGAAAAATATGAACACGCCTTGCGCGACGATTATTATAGCGTCCGTGACGAGCGTTACGTTATTCCTGTTCGCGTAGGAGCCTTAGGGATCGTTGACGGTATTGTTCACGGTTATTCATCGAGCGGGCAGACGGCTTTTATTGAACCTAAAGAATTAATCGAAACAAATAATCAGTTGCGTCTGGCGCAAATAAAGTTGGCCGAAGAGGAACGAAAAATTCTCGAACGTCTCACCCGTATCGTCGGTGAGCATAGCGCAATACTCAAAAGAAATAATGATGTTCTGGCTTACTTGGATGTGGTCGGAAGTTTGGCTCGCTTTGGACAAGCCGTCGATGCGACGATCCCGACTATCGGTCCCGAGATCGAATTGAAAAGTGCTCGCCATCCCTTGCTTCATTTAAAGTTAAAACCGGAAAACGAAGAAGAGGATAACCCGACGGTTGCAAACGATTTCACCCTCGATCCAGATCGACGGGTATTGGTTGTGTCCGGACCCAACACAGGTGGTAAAACGGTTCTTCTAAAAACAGTTGGGTTGTGCGCGTTGCTGGTTAAATGTGGTGCACCTATTCCATGTGCCGAAGGCAGTACGATTCCGCTTTTTATCAACGTCTTTACTGATATCGGCGACGGGCAATCGATCGAGGCCGACCTGAGTACCTTCTCGTCTCATCTGACCAACATTCAAAGTTTTATTCATAAATGCAGTCCCAAAAGTTTGGTACTGCTTGATGAATTATTCTCTGGAACCGATCCTACACAGGGTTCCGCTTTGGCCGTTTCTCTTCTTCAAAACCTTGCGATTTCAAAAGCGATGACTTTGGTAACGACGCACTTGGACGGACTGAAAACGCTCGCCTTAGAAGACGATCGTTTTGCGAATGCATCAATGGGTTTTGATCTTGAGCAAATGCTTCCAACTTATGAGATGACGCCTGGGGTTCCTGGAAGTTCTTTCGCCCTTCGAATCGCAAGACGTCTTGGTTTTGCGGAATCGATTGTTCTTGATGCAGAAAAGTATATGGAAGAACAAGGCAGCCGAAATTTGGAAGAGGTCATTGTACGTTTAGAATCTCAGGTCGAGGATGTAAAAAGCGACCGAAAAGCGTTAAGACGCGAACGGGAAGACGCGCGCAAGACAACGAAGAAATTTCAGAAAAAATATAGAGAGCTTTTAGAGCAAGAAAGATCGAGTATTAACGCCGAGGCCAAACGACTTCGCGACGAGCTTGAGTCGATTCGACTTGCATTAAAAAGCGAGTTGAAAAAAGCTAAAAAAGCGGACGAACAAACTGCCCAATCGATCCGCGAGACGGTGAAGGACGCCGAAGCGCGGGTGGAAAAAGTACGTAAGCAAACCGAACCTGTACGCGATACACCCAAGGGTATGGAGCCCCTAACCTTGGATAGGATTCGTATTGGAAGAAGTTATTATTCGGATTCCTTTTCGAGAATGGGCGAAGTTGTAGGTTTTCAGATTAACGGACAAGTCTCGCTTCTTCTTGGAAGCCTGAAAGTATCCGTGAAAATCGGCGACCTTTTTATCGCACCGTATACCGCTAAGGTTCAGCGATCCAGTGGTCAAGCTCACACAAGCTCGCCGACGCCAAGCGTTGTTTTTCAAAACGATTCCAACACTGTCGATCTTCGTGGGCTTCAGGTAGATGATGCCTTGGAAAAGTTGGAGCTATTTTTGGACGCTGCATCGCTTGCGCATCTGTCAGGAATTTTTGCGATTCACGGCCACGGTACAGGTGCGCTCAAACGTGCCGTACGCGGGTATTTACCACGTGCAAATCAGGTCGAAAAATTTAGAAGGGGAGAGCGTGGAGAAGGCGGAGATGGCGTGACGGTGATTACGCTTTTAAGCTAATCGCCTATTCCCAACGGAACTTAATCGGCTTTGCGCCGACGGGTCGAAAAGGTGATCTCGCGGGAATTGCTCCACCAAAAATCAAAGAACGAATGGCACTATTAAGGAGAACGACGGTCTGACCGGCATCGTTTGCTCGCATTTCAAAGTTGATATTGAAATACAATTCTTTGGCGCCCATGGTTGCGCGATCGGGTGATGTACCGATGCCAACAATGCGTAATTCGTGGACTTTTCCGTTTGGAAAAATATTGGGATCTAGGGTTCCGATATTTTTTTTCTTTGTATAGGCCTCTCGGATCTCAGCTAAAAAGGTGTCGAACGCGACATCATAGGTTTGTTCAAAGTCCAAGCGCGATCGATTTAAAACCCGTTCTGTCTTGACGAGCGTATGTCCAAAAGTGACAGGGGCCGTATCGAAAACCGCCAGCTTTATCACCTGCGATGGAGACATCTTCTTTGCCGTATAAGCTTGCGCAAAAGCATTTGCGGAAAAAAAGCTCGTTGACAAAAGTAGCGTAAAGGAAATTAAAAAAGATTTTTTCATAGCGAGTCCAAAACAGGGTTCAATACAATTTCGATGAGTCTAACGTAGACCAAGATGCTTTAGAAATAGAAATTTGCAAAAAGCAACGAGCTCGCTGTTCCTAAGCCAAATTTGTCGACCAAATTTATATCGATTCCCATCTGCCCGCCGATACTGAAATAATCGTAGATAAAATACTCTGCACCTGCACCAAGCGGAATTGAGATGCGACTCTCAGAGTCACCAAAGGTATCAAAGGCCAAAATCGTGAGTCCACCGAAGAGAAAGGGTGACACCGCATGGCCCGTATGGAAATAATACTGAATGCTTGGAGAAATCAAGAGGGCCCAGTCACTACCTGGGCCTTGGGCGAATTCCCCCCTTTCGATTCGAAGGGCGAAATCCATGTTAAGCGCTAAGTTATCGGTAAAAAAGAATTTTCCGGTTACCACGCCTGTCGGATTATCATTTGCGAGAATACCAAAACCTAGCCCAGTTGTTCCAGCACTTAACGCCCGTGGATCACCGCTTGTCTGCGCGAACGCGTTCGATGAGAAAAGGCCTAAACCACAAAGCGTCAGTATCAATATAATGTTTTTCATAGGATCTCCTAAATAGTTTGCGGGACGTTAACGAAAGAGCGAAGAAGAGCAATACATATTTTCGTGGAAAAGAAAAGTTGATCTTGGTTCTGATTTGAGGGTTTCCCGGATTTCTGTCGCTCGAGAAGAAAAAAAAGAGTAGCCTCGGCTCGCTTTGACACGGATTTTCAACATGATGGAATACTATCCCATATTAAAAGCCCTCCACATTATTTTTATCGTGACCTGGTTCGCGGGGCTTTTCT
>JALSKP010000720.1 GCA_026988815.1 Myxococcales bacterium
GAACACAACGCGTTCATCTTCCAATAAAGTATGCATGGCACGATTTAAAGATTTTACGACGGTCGACATCAGGCAAGCCCCTGTTCTTGTAGGTGTGGAAATGGTTGTTCTCTAGCCCATGTGATCGCATCTTCAATACGTCGTTCAACATCGCGTTCAATCGTTGCCGCTTTCTCGCCATCCAAGCGGGCACGCATTTTCGGAAGGGGTTCGTTTTTCCTATATTCCTCAACTTCCTCTTTAGGCCGAGCATCGTCGCTTTTTGAATGATGGCAAAGTCTATAGGTATGAATAACTTCAAAATGGGGCCGCTGTTGGGAGCGAACTTTTTCAATAATCGGCCCAAAATGGGCGTGAAGTTCTTCGGCATCTGTGGAATCGATTTCGCCAGAATCAATCCCGAAGGCTTCTCCGCGTTTGACCATGGAACCGGCGAGTTCATTCTCGACACGGGAGGATTGCGCCCAACGATTGTTTTCGACGACAACGAGAAGGGGCACGCTCCAAAGGGAGGCCATGTTTAAGGATTCATACACAACGCCTTGCCCTAAGGTGCCATCACCGATAAAAACCGTCGCCATAGTACCTGTTTTTTTTATTTTTTCCGCCAAGGCCATCCCAGTGGCTGCGGCGACAATTCCGCCTTGAATACCGTTGGTGTAAAAATTTTCGTAACAAATGTGTTGGGAACCACCACGTCCGCCTACTAAGCCGGTCGCTCTTCCCATTAATTCCGCATAGAGCAGTTCTGGTTTGTCGGAATAGGTTAGAAAATGCCCGTGGCAACGATGATTGGAAAAAATAATATCGTCTTTCTGAAGTTGGTTTATGATGGCTACCGCATTTGCTTCCTGGCCGATATAACAGTGGGTTGTTCCAAAAAAGGCGCCTTCAGAAAATAGTTCTAAAAGTCGTTCTTCGAAGCGTCGAATGAGAAACATTTGCCGGTATAGGTTTTCTTGGAAGGTGTCGTTCTTATCCATTGTTCTTCTTCTCCTTAGCTCCGTCCTAATTAGTTGAAGGCGCTTTTAACTACAAGATCGGAGAGAAATAATTTCGCTCATATTCTCTCCTTCTTGAGATTGGGAGTGTTAGGCCAGTTGCATTAATGCAAAACGATCGTAGGACACCAAGCATGCTCTTGGATCAATAATCTATTTTCAAAGCATTAAATTTGGATCCATACTGACCCTGCTTTAGTCATCTAAAAAGAAGAACAAAGGATATTTTCAGGTGCCCATACAACGAGACGGAAAACTTTTCTTTCTTCTGCTGAACAGAATTGAAGCGGTGCGCAACGCGCGCCTGGATCGTCTTGGTAGCTATTTCCCCGTGGAAAGATGCGTCCCCTGTGCCCACGAACCATCAGTTCCCAGTTGTTGGAATTGGGGAGACTTACGAAGGCCTTATGTTCGGCGGAAAAGCGTTCGCAGAATTCCTTCGCGCCGACCCATATAGGTTTCGATTTCGAAAGATCTCGTCGTTGGAGACGAGGTTGTCCAAACCCTGTGTCACCTTTGGCTTGCACATCTATTGTTGGTGCTTTTATTTTCATCAGCTTTGGAAAGAGAAGGTCTTTTGAGGTTATCATCAAAAGATTGTCAAAGGTGAGATTTTGGCTGAGGCGATCGAAAAGAGGGGCGAAGGAAAAGCAAAGGGTCATGAAGGTATTCTGAAAAGATACCTCGTATTTCTTTCCTTCGATGATATGAAACTTGGCATCTTCGAGCCATTTTCTATGAATGGCCAATACACTGCGCTCGAGTGATTTTATGTTTTTTTCCTCCATTTATCCTTCGGTACATTTTTTTAATAGTAAACTAAACAACAATGTTAATATTGTTGAACCGAGTTTCGCGAAAATTAAAAGGTTTCAACCGGCGGGTATGGCGATGGCGGCAAGAAAAAACAGGAAGGCAGAAAAGAAGGCGAAGCCAAGAGAGTATGTGATTTTTTTCTGGCCTTCGAAAACGGAGTATGCCGCGAATGCGGCGACCAGGGCTTGCAAGGCGTAGTAAATGGCGAAGGCTTGAGAGGCAAAGGAAATGATTAAAAAAATATTCGCCGTCCATGTTAGAACGAGGCCAATAACAACGACGGCGAGGTAACCAAAACGAGCGCCAAAACCGAAACGCTTTCCTAGCGTCTGCCCAATTAACCCACCCGAACCAACAGTATCAGCCACCGCTGCGCTAAATTGGCTCATTACAGCGGCGAGGATTAGCATGGATGGAAGCACGGTGGCGACGTTTTTTGAGAGCGTAATTATTGCGGTCTCGCTCACGTCCGGTGATAGAAAAATAAAGGTGGGCACGCTCAGGGTGACGAATATAACGTAGATAAGTCCGGAACTTAACTGAGCGGCACGCATCGTTTTTATACGGAGCTTTGAACTATAATGTTCGCCAAGATAACGAGAGGTCTCAAATCCTTGGACGACGATAAGGATGCCAGCTAATAATCTGGCGCTATGCCACAGGTCGAGATCTTTGGGAATCAACTGTTTAATTGTCGCCATCTCTGTGTTGCCCAGATCGTAGATTCCCCATCCGATAATCAGCGAGCCGATGATGGCCAGTTTTATTGAGACCGAATATTCTTCGAGTTTTTCTAAAAGATCGAGGCCCTTAAACCAACCGATACACCCGATAAAAATGAGCACAGCCGAGGTGAGTAATTGGGAATAAAAGACCTCGTTTTCTACGCCATTCAAGACAAAAGACGAAAGCAGGCGCAGGTAGAAGGTAACCGAGATAAAATAGGCAACAGCGAGCGCAATGTCTGAGGTGTATTCGGTTCGTAAGAGCCAGAGTCGATTGTCGGGAAGGTCGTCGTGTTTTTCTGCGTGTTGGATATTAAAGCGGATCGTGCCGCCAATAAGATAGGCGACGCTCACGATGGTGATGATCGCTAAGGGGGCGTAGGACCCAACCGCATTTCCCAGAAGGGGAACGATGACCAGAAAACCGCTGCCGATGATCGAGGCCAAGGGTGTTACCATTGCTCGCCAGTATAGATTCTCACGGATCTTGGGTCGCAAAAGTAGGGCGGCCAAAATCAATGCGAGGAGAACAAGGAAAGAATTGAGCAACATCGAATAGTCTGGGTTCGGCGAATGAGAAGGAAGAGTTTAACCCTTAATATGGGTGTTGTCTCTATCGTTCCTCTCTTTCGTGTAAATTGAGTTCAAGTCAGCGCCGAAGCTTCTAAACAGCGTTTGGAATAATTAGTAAGGTGTTTTACTGATTTCAGAAGAATCGAAAGTGTCTGTAAAGACGATCGGAAGCTCCATCGAAAACGGATTGGTTTGTAGGAACATCCCGCTTGGGTACCGCAGATCGCTATAAATAGACGCAATCCGGGTATACCCAAGGGCAGGCTTCGCACACCACAGAGGGTTAGCCCTACAGAACAAATTCAATCTCCGACTGCCTTTAATCAGACACGAATCGAAATTAAGGCTTGTTCTCATCTGCCGTTTGCGTAGGCTGATAAACTTACTACTGAAGGAGAGAAAAATGAAAACAAGAAAAATTTTATTAAACGAAAATGAGATTCCTGAGAAGTGGTATAATATTGTCGCCGATATGCCGAACAAGCCTCTTCCCCCTTTGAACCCAGGAACCTTGGAGCCGATAGGGCCCGAGGCCTTGGCGCCCTTGTTTCCAATGGAGCTTATCAAGCAAGAGGTCACGAACGAGAAGTGGGTCGATATTCCTGACGAAGTACGTCATCTTTATTCAATCTGGCGCCCGACACCGATGTTTCGTGCCTATGGGCTGGAGAAGGCTTTAGATACGCCTGCAAAAATTTATTATAAATATGAGGGTGTGAGTCCGTCGGGATCCCACAAACCCAACACCGCCCTTCCTCAAGCTTATTATAGTAAACAGGAAGGTATAAAAAAAATAACGACCGAAACAGGAGCTGGCCAGTGGGGAAGCGCGCTCGCCTTTGCATGTAATCTTTTTGATATTGAATGTGAGGTTTACATGGTGCGTTTGTCCTATGATCATAAACCTTATCGTAAAATAATGATGAATACCTGGGGGGCGAAAGTGCTCCCCTCGCCGTCAAATGCAACGGCGGTAGGCCGGAAAATATTGGCCCAAGATCCGAATACAACAGGGTCGTTGGGGATTGCGATTTCGGAGGCGATCGAGGTCGCGGCTGCGAGTGAAGATACGAAATATGCCTTAGGCAGCGTTCTCAATCATGTGAAATTACACCAAACCATTATCGGTCAGGAAGCGATTAAGCAAATGGAGAAAGCCGGTGATATGCCCGATATCGTAATTGCTCCTTTTGGCGGTGGTTCCAATTTTGCTGGATTGGCTTTTCCTTTTCTCCGTTTGAATTTTGAGGAAGGGAAAAATATTCGCTGCATTGCAAGCGAGCCGACCTCCTGTCCGAAACTTACCCGCGGTGTTTTTCGTTATGATTTTGGGGACACGGCAGGCATGACGCCCTTGTTGCCGATGTACACGCTAGGTCATCAATTTATTCCAGCGCCGATTCACGCAGGTGGTCTTCGTTATCACGGGGCTGGCGTTATTGTGAGTCAACTTCTACGCGATAACCTTATCGAGGCACGCGCGCATGATAATCTTGAGGTCTTTGAAGCGGGTGTTCTCTTTGCAAAAAGCGAGGGTATTATTCCGGCTCCCGAGGCCACCCATGGAATCGCAACTGTGATTGCTGAGGCCAAAAAATGTAAGGAGGAAGGTGTTTCCAAAACCATCCTCTTTAATCTTTGCGGTCATGGAAATTTCGACATGAAAGCCTACGAAGATTATTTTGCCGGAAATATTGTCAAACATGAGTTAAGTGAAGAAGAGATCCAAGCCTCGATTGCATTATTGGACACGCCCGAAATTCCCGAATGAACTACTAAACTTGCCTCCTTAGTTATCGTCGGGTAGATACTCACTAGAGGAAAGGGTCCGGTAAAGAGCTCATCGAGACCGTTATTTCCTATTGTCCACAAGGTTTGACTCGCCAGGGAATGCCTCAACTATTTCTTGGCCGAGCGGACAGGTTAGTGACGCGAACAGCGATGGCTTTCCCTGAGAGCCAAACAGATTTCTCATCCTTAGATTTCTGAGCAAACGATAAAAATTTGAGGGGTCATGCTGCCAAACTCCCATGTTTAGGCGCATTAGAATTGGTATGATTTTTGCTCGCAGATCGATGTAATTACATAGGAGATAGGATGAACAGAATACAAATCATAGGGCTGCTCATGTCGCTCGGGATTCTTTCCTGCGGCGAAGCGAACGAAGAAGAACCCTGGGAAGTCGGACAGGGCTCACCTACGCAGGTCATCAATCCGGGCGTGAAGGTGGAGAATAAAACCTCCGAAAAAGTAGACGAACTGATCGTGACCTTGGAAAAAGATAAGGGGATGAAAACATCAGAATTTTTGGATACCTACAAGGTCGCCTTTCCCGGAAGCATTAGCTTTGTCCCATCGTCGGCTGACAATATGGCGCTCCTGCAAAATTCTTCGTTGGCCCTCAATGCCAATGAAACGAATGCTCTTGATGCCAACGCTTTTGTGATCGCCAAAAGTTCACAATTTCCTTCTTTCATTCATGGCTACAAAACGATTTATTTAGAGGACCTGCCGCTTTTCGTTTCCGCAGATTCTGTTTTGGAGGCCGTTCATCGGTCCTACGATGATATTCTAATGAGCCTGGAACTTGAGGTTCTCATTCCAACCCTGCGTCGTCTTTTGACCTCCATGCGAGCGAACCAAACCCAAGCCTTGGCCGGGTTTAAAGGTGAGACAAAAACAGATATTGATTTTTACTTAAGCGTGGCGCTTAAGTTGCTCTCCAACGATCCTTTGGATGTCGGAAGTGCAGATAGCGCCAAGGTTGACGCTTTCGTTCAAAAAGCAAAATTAGCGTCGGGAACAGAACGCTTACTTCTTTTTGGATCCCGACGAGAAGTGGACTTCTCCCAATTTAAACCTCGCGGGCATTATGCAGGGTTTGAAGAACTCGAAAATTATTTTCGTGCGATGATCTGGTTGGGAAGAATTGACTTTCGAATGCTGGAGCCTGACGAAAATAATACTTTGGTTTTTCACCGGGATCAATTCGACCTCGCTGTGGCATTAAGAACCACGATGGACACTGACGACAATAAAGCGTGGAAAAAAATCCACGATACCATTGGCGCTTTTGTCGGCGAACCCGATGGCATGATCGTCGACGAGTTGGATGAATTAATGGGCACCTTGTCGATTGTCGACGCGGCGACTTTGGGTAAAGCCAGCGACGACGATATTGTCGATCTGATCCAGAAAAAAGGGTACGGCGCGCAACGTATTTCGAGCCACATCATGACCAATGGCATCTACGGCACAACCAAACCCTTGTCTTCGATTTTTATGCTTTTTGGACAGCGCTATATTTTGGATTCCCACGTGTTTTCAAATGTCGTTTTTGATCGTGTAAATAACGGGGCTACCAAACGTATGATGCCCGATCCTTTGGACGTCGCTTTTGCGGCCCTTGGCAACGATTACGCAGGTACACTTTTAACCGATGAACTTAACACCTACGAATATGCCTACGATCTTCACGCGATGCGAACCCTGGCAGACATGCACGATGAAGACTATTGGAATATGAATTTGTACAATATGTGGATGGGGGCACTTCGAACCCTTTCTCCGAATCGTGCCGTTGAACCCGAGCTCCTTCCCGATGTCGCACGTACGAAAAATTGGTCAAAACGCATACTAAATACACAATTATCGTCGTGGGCCGAGTTACGTCATGATACGATTTTATACGCCAAACAATCCTACACATCCCAAGCGGGCTGCGAGTTCCCCGATGCCTATGTGGAGCCCAATCCAGAGTTTTTCCTCGCCATCGCTGATTACGCGGCAAGAGGCGCTGCGATGATTGCAGAACTTGAATTATCAAATGATGAGATAGCCAATTACTTTTCTCGTACCGAGGAAATCAATCGAATGCTGGCCGACATGGCAAATTATCAGAAAGCGGGAAGGCCCTATACGCCGGAGATGTTGGCCTTTATCAATCAGTCGGTTATGATTTTAGAAGGATGTGATGGACCGGTCGACGCGACAGGGTGGTATGCAGATCTCTATTTTAGATCGCCCAGTTCAATTGCATTCGATCCAACCATCGCCGATGTTCATACCCAACCCTCTGATGAGGAAGGCAATCCAGTTGGTAAAGTTCTTCACGTCGGAACAGGGAATGTTCGTTTGATGGTGACGACCATCGAGACTTGTGATGGACCACGTGCCTATGTTGGGCTTGCGTCTTCATATCATCAAACCATCACCGAGGATTTTAAAAGACTCGATGATGCCGAGTGGTCGCAAGAGGTTCAGAAAGGAAATGTAGAAGATCCAAATTGGATGGCCGACGTCGCTGTTGAATAATTTAGACTAGTAAGAAAGGTTACTATTTGATTGGCTTTTTATGAATAGCCTATCGGAGATTTCTTTTAAATATTCTGAATCCTCGACCTCTTCTACCCAATCGTCGGGGATCGCATTTATTCCTAACGCAGCTCCGGCAATTGATCCGGCGATGCAGGCAATGCTATCTGAATCTCCATCCGTATTGGCGGCGACTAAAACGACTTCGCTAAAATTATCTTGGGCACGCTGGTAGCAATAAAATGCGCTCGCGACGGCTTCCTCTGCGATCCACGATTCACCTAAAACGCCTTCAACCAAAACCTTGGATGGCGTCCAATCGAAATACTCAGGCATACGATTCCACAGAGTTCTAAAATCGGTGGAGTGGCAGTAACGGTTGACGCTTTCAAACATCGTCTCAACGGATTCGCCATTGAGTGCCGAGGCGACCAATAATGCCGCTGAAACTGCGCCGTCAATTCCTGCGGGATGGCCGTGCGTCATCACGCTGCTTGCCTTGGCGTAGTCCACCAAACGATCGAGATCGTTGTGGAAAAGCAGTCCAATCGGTGCCACTCGCATCGCGCTACCACAGCCTTTAGATTGTTGTACACCCGATCGCGTCCAATGAATGCCTTTGGCTAAGGCCTCGCATCCGGTCATGCATGTACCGCCAGGAGCGCGATTATTTTTTGGTGAGACACTCCATTTTACAAAAGCGCGCCCGACCTCGGTCATTGCTTCATCGAGAGAATGGTTTTCGGCGAGTAGTCCTTCGGCTAGGGCCAAGGTCATTTGGGTATCGTCTGAAAAGGTACCGGGCGGCATTTCACCACTTCCAATAATAATGGGCCGTGCGGGCCAAATATCGTCGTGCAGACCAACGAAGGTTTTAATTCCGCCAGGAAAGGTCTCAAAAATTTGTTGTCGTGTTCGAAACTCGCAGGGATAGCCAAGTGCGTCACCGATGGCCAAGCCGAGAATCGAGCCTTTGAAGTGTTGTATATTTTTCATACACCAACCATGGTGTGTAATCTACACGATGTAAAGCTTTCTTTTTTAACGAAGGTAAATACGGGGCCTAGACCTACGATCATTTCCGAAAAATAAAAACGGCCTTTTCGCTTTATCAAGATAAAACCCATTGCCCTACTCTCTAAAAAATCCGGCGGCGCGCTGATAAATGGTTTGTTTTTCGAATGTTCGAACGATTTCCCCAGTGGTTCTATCTACAAAGAAAAGATCATCTTGTCGGGGGTAAACTGGGGGGACGCTAACCATTGCGACCCAACGTCCAGAAAAAACATTCGCGTAAAGCGAACTAAACACTTTGTCGGCCATGATGAAGGATTTTCTGCGTGGATAAGATTCCGCATTTTTCGAATAGTAGGGCTCCTCGATTTCCACACTTGGAGGAATAATAACACTTGCCACATTTTGTTTTTCAATCTCGATTCCATTGGAGCAACGAGAAAAAAAAATAATGAAAAGGAAGCTTTTACAAAGTTTGAAAAAAAGATTAGGATCTAGATTCATAGAAAACACCTAAAATAAGGGGGCCGTGATGTCCGGATCATCAATATTATTGTTGGTTTCTTTGCGACTGCGTCTTGTGAAATAGATGAAGAAAAAAACAATTCTATATCCCATGAAATCGTTGTTAATGATCTCAGTGTATAAATTGTAATTGTGAATAGCTTCCGGGTGATTTCTACCTTGGAATCAATCCGTTTTTCTGGTTTGACCTTCCATTTCCATCTACGTGGAAGGTATG
>JALSKP010000721.1 GCA_026988815.1 Myxococcales bacterium
CCTTTGCAATTTGTTCAGAAGGAGCAAGCTCCGTTTTGGCGACCGCATACTCGAAGGATTTTGTGGATAAAACCGGCTCGCGAAGACTTGGATATTCTGAAGAATCGGGATTGGATTCGGGTTTATTATCCGCCAAGGCATCAACGAATTCTCGACAGGTTGCGTAACGCTCGTCAGGATCTTTGGAGAGCGCCTTCAGTAGAATCGAATCGAAATCTTGAGCACTAATAAAACGGTCGGTCACCGAGGAAAGAGCGGGCGGAATCTCGCTGGCATGAGCGACTGCAATTTGAAGTGCGGTTTCACAATTAAAAAGCGTTCGACCGGTTAATAGAAAATAAGCGGTCACGGCTAAGGCGTATTGATCCGATTTCCCACTTAGTTTTTTGTTGAGAACCTGCTCGGTCGACATGTATTCCGGCGTGCCGATAATGGTGTCGGTTTGGGTAAGATCTAGACCTTTTTCTTGGGTCTTTGCGATACCAAAATCGATAACTTTTACGCTGAGTTCGTCACTCCCACGCTTAACGATCATGATATTATGGGGTTTGATATCTCGATGTACCAAATCGTAGGTGTGGGCATCGTCGAGGCTATCGGCAATTTGACCGAGGATATGCAGGCTTTCTTCTAAGCTTAGGGTTCGAGAATTCGCGAAATCGGTAAGAGATTGTCCATCTAGAAATTCCATCGCGATGAAGAACACGCCAAGGTTTTCGTCGCGTCCATATTCGTAAACCACGATCGTATTTGGATGGGATAATTGGCAGGTCACACGTGCTTCTAATTCGAAACGGGCGATCTGTTTTGGATCCTCGGTTTGAAAAGACAGTACCTTCACCGCACATCTTCTCTGCATAGAGTTTTGAACTGCCTCGAATACAGCGCCGTATCCACCTTGGCCGATAAGTTTCTTCAACTCAAAGCGGTTGTCTAAACTTTTTCCTATGAGAGAATCTAAATCCACACTTTCCATATCAACGAATTACAATGATACGCGAAGTATAACAAGGCCTCATAGGTTGGACAAAGGTTTTCCTTCTTTAGAAGGTGGTGTGGAATTGTAAACCAGCACCTTCTGGCGAGATAAGAGGCGCCACGGAGAGCCCCGCTGTGCTTTCTTCTTGCGTCAATACGCGGTAGAGCCCGTAGGCAAACGCCACGCCGCCCACGCCGTAAAGAACGTAGGAGGCCAGGATTCGCGAGTCGACAGCGTCTTGGTCCGCGATAAAATCTTTGCTTTCAGGATCTCTAATCCGAATACCATCGCAATCAGTTAGATTCCCGTATCCACATTCTAATTCTTTTTGTTTATCTAGCGTCCCGAACCATAGATAGACACCCGTGCCAGCTACCGCGACCCCTGTCCCCATAAGTACCCAGCCGAGCCATTCCCCCTCGCCGCTTTGCGATACACTTTCTTCTTCATCATTTGAGGTCAACCCAAGCTCGGGAAAAACACGAATCAAAGCTTTGTAAACGTCTTTCTTACTGGCGCCATCGGACCAGCGTGGAGACTCCCCCTTTTGAATTCTAACGACGAGCACGTTGCCGCCCTCTTTAAAACTTTCGCTCACCCCAACAATATGATCGATATTTGCCCAAAACATAACAGCTTGGAGGGACGTCTCGGCGATTTGTCGTGCTTGTAAATCGTCTTTGGATAATCCAATAATGAGCGGATTTCCAGCGTTTAGGGGAACAGCTAGTTTTTCACCCTTTTTGAGTTTGGTTTGCCAGACGGTTTGATCCTCCACTCCGCAGTCCAATCGAATATGATAATTAGTATCTGGTTTTACAAAAATGGGGGTGTTGAGGGGCGCCGAAAAACCGTTTAAATATGCCTCACATTCCGAACTACCGTGGTTGACTAATTCTATAGTCGTCTTGTCTTTGGCTATCGTCAGGCGGGCATTTTCTAATCGACGGATCAATTTTGGCGGAATCACAGAGGCGGAAAAAGACTGGGTAGGAAAATTTCCCACGATCAAACGAACGATAGCATCTGCATTTTCTTTTTTGTTACGAATTTTGTAGGCACGAATAAGTAAAATTCCTGCTTGAAAAATCTGGTCTGCATAATCAGCACGTCGGGCAAGGGCGTGGATATTGTTCATCCCCATGTCAAAAACGGGCTGCAACTTTTGGATCGATTTTTTCTCGCTTTCGTAAAAAAACTTTTCAATTCCTTTAGATATCAGAGCGGACATCCTTGCAAATTTACCGGCAATTTTCGGCGTGGGTATGGGTGATTGGGCTTTTTCCAAACGTGCTTGTAACTCTTCCGGCGAGATCACATTGACGTTGGCGTTTGAAAGGGTTTTGAGAACCGATTGTTCGGCCGACTTATTAACGGGCAAGTCTAGAGAGACCACTGCCACGCTTGGTAGTTTGGATTTGGCGTAAAGACTGCCAGGTCCACAAACAAGGAATATTGTGAAAATGACTATTATATGTATTCTGGTTTTCATCATCAGCACCCCATGAGATTAAAGATGGATATCGAGAATTTCTAACACACTTCGTTTTGGGAAGCCAACAGTTCGGCAAACCTTTTCTGGGAACTGTAGGCAATAAAAAAAAGGACTCGTATTAACGTATCCTTTTTCCTGGATAGAAGATCTTTATTCTTCTTCGTCTTTTCGATCCATTTCTACTGTTTTATCTTCTGGACCAATCTCGTGTCCGGCCTCGATGGGTTCTTCTTCTGGGCTTTCGTTTTCGGCGTCTCTTTCAAGGTCTTCCTCTTTGATTCGCGCAAAGCTTACGATGCGTTCATTTTCATCGGTATTCATAATACGCACGCCTTGGGTATTTCTACCAATCACCGAAATTTCGGAGACGCGTGTGCGAATAATTTGTCCGTGATCTGTAATCAGCATGATTTCGTCGTTCGGGCCGACCAAACGCGCACCCACAACTTCACCGTTTCTGTCCGTCGTTTTGATCGTGATATTTCCAGTACCTCCACGTCCCTGAACAGAATATTCATCGACATCTGTTCGTTTTCCATATCCATTGCTCGTGATGGTAAGCAACTTCATCTCAGGATTAAAATCTTTTGGGATCACGTCCATACTGGCCAAGGTGTCTTCGGCAGATTTGAAGCGCATACCAAAAACACCAGCGGCAGTTCTTCCCATCGCCCGTGCTTTAGATTGTTCAAATCGAATCGATTGACCGGTTCGGCTGGCGAGGAAAATCCAATCCCCTTCGCGACTAAGCTTAACGGTATCCAGTTCGTCGCCTTCTTTGAGTTTAAGCGCGATGATGCCGGATTTATTAACGTTTTGATATTGAACAAGAGCCGTACGTTTTACCACACCTTTGGTCGTCGCGGTGACAACGTAGGTTTCGGGTTCATCAAATTCGTTAATCTGAAGAACGGCTCGGACTTTCTCGTTTTCGGAAAAGGGAAGGAGTTGGACGAAGGGTTTTCCTTTTGTAGTCGGACTTCCCAAAGGCAATTCATACACTTTTCGTTTGTAAACTTTCCCTTTTGAGGTGAAGACAAGGATTGCAGTATGGGTTGAGGAGACAAACATTTCCTCCACGAAATCTTCTTCTTTTGTCGACATGCCGCGACGTCCTTTGCCACCTCGACGTTGGGCACGATAGTCGGCAACAGGCGTTCGTTTGACGTACCCTTGATGGGTAATGGTGACGACCATGGTTTCTTCGACGATCAGATCTTCCATTCCAATTTCGGTTACATCGTAGATGATTTCGGTACGTCGGTCGGAAGGGTAAAGCGCTCGCATTTCGGCTAATTCTTCTTTGATGAGACGCATCATCGTTTCGTCGTCTGCGAGAATACCTTCTAGTCGTGCAATTTCTACACGAATGACTTCCAATTCGTCGATGATTTTATCTCGCTCAAGACCGGTGAGTTTTTGCAAACGCATTTCCAAGATGGCTTGGGCTTGGATCGCACTCAACCTAAACTCGGAAATCAGTCCTTCCTTTGCAGCCGCTGGATTTTTCGAGGCACGTATGAGCGCAATAACCGCGTCGAGGTTGTCGAGCGCTATTTTTAAGCCTTCAAGAATATGTGCACGAGCGAGGGCTTGATCGAGTTCGAAAATCGTACGTCGAGTCACAACATCACGTCGGAAATCGACAAAATGTTCGAGTACTTCTTTTAAGTTCATGACCTTAGGCTGGCCGTTTACAATCGCCAACATAATGATACCAAACGAGGATTGCATGGCCGTCATTGCATAGAGATTGTTGATGATGACTTCTGGAACGGCTTCTCTTTTGAGCTCGATCACCATTCTCATACCATCACGATCGGATTCGTCTCGCAGATCGCGAATGCCTTCCAAACGTTTATCGCGAACCAGATCTGCAATTTTTTCGATGAGACGGGCTTTATTAACTTGGTAGGGAAGCTCGTGAACGATAATTTTCTTGCGTCCTTTGGCATCGGTTTCAACTTCAACCGTGGCACGCATTTTTACAATACCGCGTCCGGTTAGGTAGGCTTTCTTAATCCCCACAGCGCCGTAGATCTTTCCCGCGGTTGGAAAATCTGGACCAGGAATGATTTTCATCAAGTCCATGATCTCAATTTCGGGATTGTCGATAAGCGCAACCACGCCGTCGATAATTTCAGTCGGATTATGAGGGGGAATATTGGTCGACATGCCCACCGCGATTCCCGAAGATCCATTGATCAGAAGATTGGGAACTTTGGTCGGAAGGACAAGAGGTTCCTTGAGTGAACCATCGTAGTTGGGACCCCAATCCACCGTATCTTTGTTGATGTCACCAAGAAATTCTTGGGTGATCTTAGACATACGCACTTCGGTATAACGCATCGCCGCCGCCGAATCTCCATCCACGGATCCAAAGTTTCCCTGACCATCGATCAAAGGCGCTCGCATATTCCATGGTTGGGCAAGACGAACCAGCGCATCGTAGACCGCACTATCGCCATGTGGATGGTATTTTCCAATAACATCGCCCACAACACGTGCAGATTTTTTATGAGAGGTATTCCATCGATTGCCCAATTCATGTTGGGCAAAAAGGATGCGTCGGTGAACAGGTTTCAAACCATCGCGTACATCTGGGAGGGCACGACCGATAATAACGCTCATTGCGTAATCCAAATAGGAATTACGGATCTCGTCTTCGATATTTATGGGAATGATATTGGGTTTATCTGTCATTTTCCGCGGCCTTTAAAGGAGATAAGCAATTGTGGTTTTAACCAAAATAATTAGGAAATAGAACGTCGAAATATTACAATTTACATGCCCACATAGCAAGCACAACTTGTCTAAACACCACCCTTCTACAAAAGGCGCTCGTCTCTGAAATTCGCTTTAAATTAGCCGAATTCACGTCTCCCGGTCGATTGAATTCGATTCCCCATTTTTTTCTTTTTAAAAGCTCAATCCTTCAAAAGTTGATTTTCATCGCCCCCCTTACTATCCTCTCCTTTTTCGGAGCCCAAATGGTCCTCAAAACAGCACTTCCCCTACTTCTTCTCTGTCTTTACGCGTTCAATGCTCAGGCTCATACGCGATGGTCTTCGCCCACCGCAAGGGTCGATCAAGGGCCCCCTTTTGGCGGCGTAAAAAACGGCCCCTGCGGAGGTGGCGCACACGGAGATCAAGGCGTTGTCGAATTTACCGCCGGTGAGCAAGTGACCTTGCAACTCGAAGAAACCGTTCATCATCCCGGGGTCTATCAAATCCTTTTCGGCACTTCTGAGGCCGAACTTTGGGACCAAAATGTCCTTTTCGTCGCCGCTAATAACCCCAATCATACCCAACTCGGGGAGGATATCCCCGATCCTGATGGCGTCGATGGCGTGTTTGATGTCACCTTTCAAATTCCAGACGAGCCTTGCGACAAATGTATTTTGCAAGGTCTTCAATGGATGTCCGGTCGTGATACCTACTATTTTTCCTGCGCCGATATTCGAATCGTTGCTGCGACCACCGACGATGTGGGTCTGAGCACCCCCGACATGGGCTCCGATCAGGGAAACGAACAAGATGCATCTTCTCCCGATTCTGGTACACAAAGCGATGGTGGAAATTCTCCCAAAATGGATCTCGGAAACACCCCTAAAACGGACGCTGGTAGAACCGACGCGGGTCGGCCAAAGGATAACGTTGAAGGCGAGGGTGGATGCTCAAGCCAGCCCGCAAGACCCCTTCCTTTTGTGCTTCTCTTCGCGTTGGGTTTGATCGAATTAGGCCGAAAAAGAAAACGACAAACCTAAAGGAGATGCGTTTGGGGAGCACTCGCCTTCCCTAATAGCGTGGCTTTTTTTAACTTTCCTACCCAAGCACTCCCTTTTTTGATAGCAACCCTAAGATAATCTTCAGTCAAACCTCGTCCATTTTCTTCGACGACGACTTGCACCTCCGTCCCCAGGCGACTTTCAATATAGGACTGGCCTTTCTCGTGAACGAGTGCGCGTAAATCACGACTTCGCTGCGCAGAAACATTTCCTGCAATACGACCCTCTAATAGGGTTGCGGTGGTGTCATCTCGAAGGGAATAGGGAAAAACATGGGCGTAGTTAAAAGGAAGCGAGTTTACTAATTCACGGGTGGCAGCGTAGTCCTGTTCACTTTCTCCAGGGAAACCGACGATGATATCTGCACCAAGTCCCAGGTACTCACATTCTTGAGCGATGTCGTAAACTCGCTTATAATATTGCTCTCTGGTGTGCCAACGTTTCATCCTTTGTAAAATCGCATTCGACCCCGATTGCATCGGAATATGGAAGTGGCTGGCTACTTTAGGATGATGGCAAACGAGCTCCATTAATTCATCATCAATCTCGGTTGCCTCAATACTCCCAAGACGAAAACGTATCTCACCGGAAGGAGCATGAACCTGGTCCACCAATTGAGAAAGGAGTTTCCCGAGCGTAAATTCCTTGCGTTTTTTGTCCGATAAATCGACACCATAATGCCCGATATGAACACCAGTGAGCACGATTTCATGATGGCTTTGTGCGAGTAGTGTTGCCTCGGCCAAGATGTCCTCCATTGAGCGAGAGCGACTTTGACCACGCGCTAAGCGGGTGGCACAAAAAGAACATTTTCTATCGCAACCATCTTGAATTTTTAGCCAACCTCGAACACCGCGACGGTTTTTCTTTAAGAGTACGCCGCCGATTGATTCCTCGTGTTGGGTCAGATCGGGCAAGGCCGAAGAAAGGGCTTGTGCAACCTCAAGCGGATTATGTCCTTTCACGACATCGCGAACTTCTTCCATGGCAAGATAGGAACGTTGCTTGAGAGCGGCCGAACACCCAGCGACAAAAATTTCTATAGATGGATTTTCCCTTTTCGCTTTCCGAATCGCTTTTCTTGCGTCCGCGTCCGCAGCATTGGTAACTGTACAGGTATTGATAACGCAGGCGTCGGCCTCAGAAATCGAGTGCGCTAAGGTCGCTCCTCTGGCGACCAATTCTTGCCGAAAAGTTTCCGTGTCGTACTGATTGGCCTTGCAACCATGGGTTAAGAAAAATATTTTCATTTTTTATGATGCTCGCGATAATTCGGCGAGATAGGATTTTCTGAGGCTCGGCCGCTTTCTTTTAGAAATTTGGCATTCTTCGTTTCTGCCTCGTTTATTTTATAAGAAAGGATGGCGCCACCGAGAGCGGTTAAGACGAACATAAGGCTCAAGATGATAGCGAGCTGGCGCTTATGTTCGGGGCTGGATGTGTCTACTTTTTTCTTCATGTTCAAATCATAAGCATAAAATGTTCGGTGAAGTTACACCCTTTTGACGACTTAAGAAATGTCATTCTTGTCACTTGAATAAAGGCCGTCATGGGCGCATCTTTTTATCGACACAAAAGGTAAAAATATGAACCATTATACGCTTCTTTCCAACAATGGAAGAGGGTCTCATTCCAATAATGGAACCCTTGTTTTGAATAACCAAAGCAACAATGGGAGGGTAAATACGACGGGGGGATCCAATAATGGACAAACCTTGCCGGGTTCTGGCGGTCCTTTTGAGGGAAACCAATTGTATGTTGCTCCCGGAGGCGATGACACGCTTTCGCGTGAAGAAAACACGATTCAGACGCCTTGGGAGTCGGTAAAACAGGCACTACTTAATGCCCAGGCCGGTGATGTGGTCAATTTTCGAGAAGGCAGTTATTCTATTTCGGAAAGCATCGCCACCATTAGCGCGCACCCCGGCGAGGAAAACAATCGCGTCGTTTTTACGAATTACGATACCGAAAGGGTGCTTTTTAAAGATGAGGGAGGACGGATTTTTATCGACCAGCCTTATTGGACCTTTAGTGGAATTAATGCTGATTCTTCAGGTCGCTTTTTTACGATGGGAGACCAAGGGGGCGGGCAGAATGTCATTATTGAATATGGTATTTTTCGCCAACTCACCGAAGGCGGGGGCGCAAACAATAGCCCGATCTTCTTTAATGGTATTGCCTCCGATGGCGTGGTCCGAAACAATCGCATCATTGGTCCTGGTCCGGATGTGAACCCCAATACGGCTGGAGTGTTTGTTTTTAGAACGCAGGGGATCAAGATCTTGAATAATGAAATTTCAGGATTCCCGGGCGGCGTCTTTTACAAACATCCAGGAAATGATCCAAAAATTGAGCCCAATCTGGGCGTCGATACGAACATCGAAATTGCTATGACAATAACAAAGATATCGGCACCTCGATGATCGCGGCCTCGATTCACGATAATCTCATTTTGGATGGCACTATTTTGTTGGGCGATGCAAGTGGTACGGGCGATGCGGGACCTATAAACCACGGCGGTGATGATAATTTGATCGCGCATAGTACTTTCTACAACTCCGCGCTCATCCTCAGATCCGCGCCTGAAGATGAGGGCTCAGGAGCTTTAGGAAATATTGTGATCAACAATTTAATCATGGATCTATCAACAATTTTTCCCTACGAGGATACGCCCCATTTTACGGTTCTGGAATACAATCTTTATCCAACCGAGGCTGTCATGAACAATAGTATCACCTACACCCTCGCCGATTGGCGCGCGTTTTACGGGCAAGACGCGAATTCGATCACGGGTAGACCTGTTTTTAAGGGAGGTGATACCCCCACTCGGATCCCAGATTATCAACTGACTGTAGATTCGCTTGGTTTTGAAGGCGCCAGTGATGGCAAA
>JALSKP010000722.1 GCA_026988815.1 Myxococcales bacterium
AACGGTAAGGTTAGCCGCGGTCTGTCGATTTTCATCAAACTCAAGGCAAAGAAGACGGGAAACTTAACCATACAAAGCCCTGTTCTTTATTTCGGAAGACGACCTCTAAAAGGTCCAACAACAAAGATCAAAGTCTATCCCAAAGGCAAACTTCCAGAATCCAACACCAAAGCCAAAAAGTATTCCGGCTATTTTATTGATGTAAAGCGCTCGCCGAAGCGTGACCTCTATGTCGGCCAACAAGTAAATGTGAGTTATACTCTCTATACTGAAGGCGTGGGAAACTCGGGGCCCCAGCCGCCGACCGAACCCGAATTAGACGAATTTTGGATTGAAGATCTCAGCGTTCAGAACGCGGGAAGAAGTGAAATGGTGCGTATAAAAGGAAAGCTTTTGCGTAAAACCGCTCTGCGATCCTATGCCCTGTTTCCACTAAAATCAGGACCACTCACTATTCAACCCATGGAGATGGAGCTCATTCTAGGATCCATGTTTCGTTCCAAGACGATCCATATTGCAAGCGAGGCGATTCGACTAAAAGTCAAACCTTTGCCAGCCAACGCGCCGTCTTCCTTTTATGAAGGGAATGTGGGAAATTGGACCCTTAACGCATTCACTCAAACTCGCTCGGCCAAAACCGGCGAGCCTTTTGTATTCACACTTTCATTGAAAGGTCGGGGACAAATTGGACGTGTACGATTACCGGATTTCGATGCACTCGCTCATGCAACTCTCATCAAAGGTGAGGAAAGTAGTAAAAAAGAAACTCGCCAGGGAATCGTGCAGGGAACGAAAAGCGTTGAATACTCGATCATCCCAGAGAAAAAGGGAACGCTCACAATTCCGAGCTTTGCCTTTTCGTTTTTTGATCCAGCAAAAGGAAGCTACGAAAGTGTTGAGAGCCAACCCATCAAAATTCTTGTCAGGAAAGGTAAACAAGCAGAACTTCTGAACATGGAGAAGAATAAAGCTGAGCCAAATAAACGCGGTTCAACGGACGATATCGTCAAAGAACTCCTCGCTCAAATGAAGCCCGTTGATCCAACATCTGGCCATTCTCCTTCGTCGGATTTCCCCCTTTACCTTTTCTTACTCCTCTCTTTTCCTGCCTTCTTCGGCATTCTTTGGCTATTTTTAGGTGAAAAAGTTAAGCGCGTTTTTGATACTTTCGGAGAGAGTAAACAGCATGAAGAAATGTCAGCGTTGAAGGCAAAGATCGAGCATCTAACCGAGGTGGATGACCTGAAAACGATCAAAGGTCTTCTCCATAAGGTTCTTGAACTCCCTCTCGGAGTATCGTCCATAAAACTGCAAAAATCCTTGGAAGAAAAAATCAAGAAAACTGATGCGGAGGCAATCGTCCATCTTTTTGAAGAAGAAAAAGCGCGACGTTACAACCCTAATGCGACGCAGAGTTTGGATTTGGAAAAAGCGAAATCCCTTTTCCAAAAAATTCTCCCTCATCTGCTTCTTGTCCTTTCATTGTTTGTAATGTTTGGATTCTCTCCTAATCTTCACGCCAATGAACCTGCACATCGCAGCGCTTTGCTCAAGAACGAAGAACAGAATACGACAAATCCGAATTTCTATTTCGAGGTGTCATCCAAGGCCATCGACGCCAAGAATTTTGGTGTGGCAAGATGGGCATTAGAGCGCGCAACCTATTTAGCCCCCTCCTTCGACGACGCCCAATCTAACCTTTCTTTGATGACCCAAATCGTAAGAATTCGATCTATCGAGGCGTCCAAGCGCGGTCTCACCTTGGACGGAAACGAGGGGATTTTTTGGTGGAAGTTTTTCGGAAGAATGCCCTCGTTGTTTTGGGGCGGATTCATGGTTCTTTTCTGGTGGATCACCTTTGCATTCTTTTTCGCACGTTACCGCTCCGATTCGGAAACCAAGCGTGATCTTTTCTTTACCATCGCAGTCCTATGTGGCCTCATAGCCTTACTCCTTAGCGCCTCGCTTTTTTTGCGAACCCAAATCAGAGCACACGTACGTCCGGCAGTTGTTATCGAAGAAAACCTGATTCTAAAAGAAGGTCCAAACGCACAAGCCAATACCATTCCTACGCCTCGCACTGTTGTCCCTGGCGTCATGTTGAACGTCAGCCAAACGAGGAAAGATTGGTCTCGCATCGACTTTCCGAATAAAGAGCACGCTTGGATCCAAGGAAACAAAATTTGGTTTGTTCAGAAGAAATCACCAAATACACTCTGATTGCAATAAAACGGTCGCCTTTCTGGACCAATTCGGTATGGTCTCCCAAATCTTAAATCAAAGGATTCCAAAATGAAGAATATTTTTGCTCTACTTGTCCTCAGCCTTTCGCTCTCTGCCTGCCCTCAAAAAGTAAAAGAAAGCGCAAAACCGGTACCTGGTAAACAACCGACAAGGAATAAGGTCGCTAACGCCGTTGAAAAGGTCAGTGCGACAAAAAAAATCGTCGTTACGCCAGGGAAAACTTACACCATCAAGTACCCCGAAGGTTGGGAATTAAAGCCCAAATTTATGGGAACCGATTCAATGGCGCTCTCGATGCCGGAAGGACCCAAAGATCTTTTTCGAGAAAATATTAACGTGGTTTTAGAAAAAGTAGCGGTCAAGGATACACAGGCCTACTACGACGCCAATCTTCGCGCGATGGAACGGGCAATGACCGATTTCAAGAAAATATCAAAAACGGATATCAAACTCGCATCGGGTATTCCGGCGATAAATCTGGTCTACACCCATCGAATGGGACAGATAAGCGCTAAAAACCGGGCGGTATTTATCTACCAAAAAGGGACGGGATACGTTATCACGGCGACCGCTAAACCGGACACGTTCACGAAGTTCAATCCCCAATTCGAAGAGATCATTCAAAGCTTTACGGTCAAATAAGACCGAAATGTAGAAGGAGGCATAAGAAACGGTCTTCTTCAGCCATGTCGTGCCAATTTGGCACACCATCAACCCCAATCAGTCCAATCCCCTTCGATGGTATTGTGGCATGATTTATGCTTGGGGTAGTTATAGTTTTAGCGATGAAGTTATAGTTTTAGCGATGACGAGGCGCGTTCAATGCGGCATTCTTTTACGAAAATTCTTTTTTCAATACTAACACACCTAACAGGAGTCACGGTTGTTTTCGTGGGCTTCTCATCTGTGTTCTTGTCCAAGGAATTAAGCATCTTGATCTACAAATTGATGGGAGATGTTCAAATACGTTCACAAATTTTAGAGCCGTTTTTCATCTTACTCGCCCTTTCAGCGACGCTCTGGATCGGCATCATGTTTATTGTCTACGCGTTGAAACACAATTCACGACCATTGGCGAGAACCAAAGGCGCGATCATGACAGAGACGCTTATTGTTTTGCCGATCTTTCTTTTGTTCACTGGGGGTTTAGCCCAAATGGGAATGAATTCGATGGCCGGTCTCCTGACCACGGTCGGTGCTTTTGAGGCCGGTCGAACACTCGCTGTATGGGGTCCGGAGGTCGGAAAGTCACGCATCGACGGCGTTATCACCGAAGATATTGCAAGGGATCAAGCCAGAATCGCGGTTGCGGCGATCGTCACCCCTGTGGCTAGAGACGCAATCGTTGATGTGCTTTGCCAATCCTCGGATGCCTTCAACAAATATGCGGACGGCATGGGCGCGGCGTTAAGTCCGGTCCTCCTCACAGCTGCAGCGGCCCCAGCGGCACTTGGTGCTCAAACCAAAATTTGGAGCTTTAGCTCCGCATTTGGAAACAAAACTTTTCTCATGCGCGGCAACGCAAAATTGAAATCGGCATATTGTTCTGTTTCAATTGATGTTGATTTCAGCACGATCCCAACCTCGGGAAAACAGGGAGCCGTATTCACCGTTGAGGTAGCCTACAAGCATCGGCCCGTTTTCGCCTACGTTCAAAGAATTTTCAATACATCTGAGATCAAACGCCAATATACGATGAGATCTCATCTTCCTCCTAATGACGTCCTTCCGGAGGCACATTGAAATGAATCTTCGTACAATGTTAGAAAAAAAATCGTTAGCTTTTCATCGTGAAGAGCAAGGCGCTATTTTCATCCTTCTCCTCGCCGCATTTCTGATTCTTTTCATGGTTGGTCTGGCCCTGTCCGATACAGGCGTTGCAGGTCAGGATAAGATGGCAGTTCAAGTGTCAGCTGATACAGCCTCTTATTCACACGCAGTGATCAAGGCGAGAACGATGAATACCATCGTCTACGCCAATATCATCAAACGCATGTATTATTCCTACGCAGCGGTCTACTATAACGGTTGGGCGGCCGTCGCGGCGACGGCAATTGTGGAACTCATTATTTGCATCGCAAGTTATGGCTCCAAATGTGATGGTTTAATCGAGGTTGGAATTCTAGCGGTCGCCGAAGGGATTGAAGCCGCCTCCACCAACAATCCAACCCTGGGGGCTCTTAAGAAAGAGATCGAAGGGATAGAACGTTATCAAGAATACATGACCAAAATCGTACCCTGGTGGGCCTACATTGAAGGTATCATTCGAGGATCCAAAAACGGTGCGCTTTTCACCACGAGTTGGCCACCGCCGCCGACGATTGTCGACGAAGTTAAAACCGCGATTGCCTTCGTTGCCGGACTCTTCGGAGCGAGCTCGATCCTACCTCGGATGAGTTTGCACACCGACGGACTTCCTGTTGAGCGACGGCCCGATACGAGTGGTTATTGCAACGAACATCGCGGAAGCTGGGAACATGTTCTATTGGCCATCCAAAGCGTTTTGTTTTCAGATAGTGATGTCGGTACCATTCCATACGAGTTCAACCTTCTCATCGGTGTGACAAACGCCGCAAACGTGATTGGTTGTGCGGCCGCAAATGCCCAATTCGGGCCCGATTATTTGGACTGGAGAATCATCGACGAGGTCACTGAAAATAAAAACAAGTGGGCACAGTCCACCTCCAATATCGCCATCGCTTATCGGCCTCATGCAGGAAGAAATACCGAAGAACGGAAAAAATATGGTTATTTAAAATCGGATTATAAGAAAAATGCGCGATACCAAAACGAAGGATATTTTGCATTCTCTCGAAGCGAGGTCGTCTACTCTCCGGTTTTCTCAGAAGAAACTGTTAACTTTGCAGGTGCTGGCATCGGGAGTCTGCTCAGTGGTGTCTTAGACAACGGCGAAAAACCAGACATGTGGTCTCCTCGCTGGAAGGCTAAAAATCGTCCCTTCCTCGTTCCAAACGAAACCCTTTTAAGCGCCTTCGATGATAACCCCGCTAATCTATCAACCATCGTTTACGATTCCGTTCCGCTTCTTATCCTCAGTGGGCTTATTGCGACAGGAATTGGAGGACAAGGGTTTGATGCTCAGTCCGCGGTCGATGATATGCTCTATCTTATTCACACCGGCGGGACGCTCGGAAGCGGCGGCTTCACGTCTTCGAATCTACAAGGAATTCCGAAATGAACTTCATGCGTTTCAACAAAGACGAGGGCGGATCGGCGATGACCGAATTTGTTATTGGACTGCCTATCTTCATCATTATTTTTTCTGGATTGGGCTCATTGTATCAGGTCGGTTATCTAAAATTGGATGCCATCGGCGACGCAAATGCGCAGTTGTGGGACAACGCCCAAAACGACCCGCCGATCGAAAGTTTTACTCCTCTGGGAAGCCTCGCTGGAATTACCGATGGTGGATGGGGAAATGCAGCAATAAGCGTCGCCAATGCGAGCGGAACTTACGGCGAATCCTACGCTAAGGTGCAACTTGCCTCCTATATTCCAGGTTCCGACGTTGACCCAGAATACAACGTGGTGACGATCACTGGCCTCAAAGAAGAATCCCCGACCAACATTCTACTCGACGACCAGCCTTTTAACACCAATGGGGTCTCGTTCAATTCAGTCACCTCAGCGGTGAATTCGGTACTAAGTCTAGCGGGTGGACGACTGGCGATTGGCGCTGGCATCAGATACGGCAGCGAGAGTGGTGCTTCGACAAGTCAATCTGTGACAACGGTGTTCGGTTCCTACACGGCTGACACCATCACGCTCGAACTTCCAAGGAATACCTCGGCCACCCATCGCTTGATTCCGGTGGCGCTCGTTCGACTAGCAGTTGCAGACAACGAGGCTTTGGACGCCTCGATTGTCGAATTCTTAATGGACGCCGACAATCAAGACGGTGAGCCCGATTGGGCCGCTGACGATTCTACACCTGTGGACGACCCTTCGGTTGATGCAGATTGCGACCAAGACGAAGCCCAAGACAATTACAATGATTGTATGAGCAATGCACTTCCATCATCGGGTGGTCCTTACACGACTCAGCAGCGGGAAAATGCTGAAGCCCAATGCACCCAAAACACGAGTTGTTAATGAAAAAATCGCTTAACATCGCATTAAAACTCTCCTTCGCTGGAGCCTCGCTTTTCCTTATCGGCTCGCTCTTCTTGGTGGTTAATCCTGAAAAGAAGGATGAGGTGATCAAGAACGCACACGCAGATATTTATACCTTTACCGGTATCGACGAAGAGAATAATTTTCGACGTGCAATCGAGGCAATGGGCATTCGTCCACGCGCGTACGATTTTAACGGAAACCTCATGTACTTTGGCCAGGGAAATATTGCCGGTTCGCGCTCCGCGGCCGAGACTGCCTACAAGGTGCAGGATCAACTTGTTTTGTCCGGGGTAAATAGTAAAAACTATCTCGGCGAAGCGAAGAACACCTCCTTGTATGACCCCAACGCATCAGCGGAAGAAAAAAAGAATTCCAAAGAACTTAGAGAAGCCATTTTTGAGGGTGAGCTACTTCCCTACAAACAAGGTAAACATTTCTACCAAATGACAAGCATGGTTGGACTGGGCTCGCTGGACTCCTTCAAAGAAAAGATGAAAGGAAAAACAAAAGAAGAGATTCTTTCGTTAGATCCTTCTGAAAATATAAAAGGATATCGCTACATCGACATCAGTCAAAGTGAAGGATCAAGAACTGCCGAAATCGTGGCGGTTTGGACTGACGAAAATTATGACCCCAAAAAAATGCTCAACGAAAGCGACAAGCAATCGCCAGCGGATCCATCAATCCCTGCGTGTATTGGCTGCAAACGTGTTCGCCGCGTCCAGGCTTTGGATAGTTCGGAACCCTATAATGTAAACAAATGGGTAACCCAGGCGACGGTATCTCAAACCTATGACTTCTATCTCCAAGCGATGGAAAACCGAGGTTGGAAGGAAAGTGGGAAACAACAAATGTTAAATAAATTTGCCGAACGCATTCCTTCGATTCCCCTCAAAGGGGGTCGTGGGCTCGCCTTGGAAAAGAATGGGAAAGTAATCAACATTACTATTCTTCCCAACAAAAATGGTGGAGCTGGCGTGTTTAGTATAGAGAAATATCTCGACAACCAGAGCTTTGAAAAGTCGGTCAAATAACACGCATATCAAAAAAAGCGGACCCTCAACCTTGTGTGCAAGGATGAAACCCCACAAGCTTACAAAACCAAACTTAGAATAAATTCTTGCAATCCTTCAGCCTTATCGTTAACCCTCTTTTCAAATAGTCCCAGCTTTGGAGGGAACCCATGACCATTAGAAAACTATTTTTATTCTGTCTGATGGTGAGTGCCTCAAATTGCGATTGTGGCGGAAGTCAGAATCCAGGTCTCGTCGATCTCGTCGTCGAAGATTGCGATAACGAAACAGACGACAACGGTGATGGGCTAACCGACTGTGAAGATAACACTTGTCGTCTAAAAGAAGTCTGCCGTTTCGTACCTGCCGATCCAGAAGACATCGCGCCCAAGTTAGACCCGATGAATCTCATCGATTTTTCTGATTCCATTAAATTTCTCTACGAAGGCGACAACGCAATTATTCGTGGATTAGATCCGAGCGCTTTAGAACTCGAAAATATCGGCGTCCTTCGATCAAAAGTTGTTGATAAAGAAGGCAAGGGTATCGCGGGAATCATGGCCCATATCCCAGGAAGCCCTAAACTTGGATACACCTTTTCGAGAGAGAATGGCGACATTGATTTGATTGCAAATGGTGGACAATCGGTCGTTTTGCGGAGGGCTTTTTGAGTGTCGACAGAAAAGTCGAGATGCCAAAACGAGATTATCAATCCACAGCAAAAATTGTTCTCACCCCAAAAGATGAAAAAGAGAACGATATTAACGCCGAGGGCGGTGGCGCCCAAGCAAGTGAGGTTTCTGATAAAGATGGAACGAGATCTGCAAAGATTTGGTTTCCCAAAGATACAATTGCGACGCTCCATTTGCCGGATGGTCAAAAAGCGGATCTCAAACAATTCAAACTTCGTATGACCGAATACACTGTTGGTGAAACCGGATCGGACGCAATGCCAGCCTTGCTTCCGACTGAGAGTGCCTACACCTATGCGACCGAACTTTCCTTGGATGAAGCCGAAGAGGTTGGCGCGGAGAAAGTGATATTTAGTAAGACAGCTTACTTCTATGTGGATAATTTTCTGTCTTTTCCTGTTGGAAAAATCGTACCCTCGGGCGTTTATGATCGAACGCGCTATAAATGGGAAGCCATTGATAACGGTAGCGTCGCTATTCGAGTGGATGGCGGAGTAGATCTGGACGGCGATGGGTCCGCTGATGAGTTAAATGCTAGTGAAGAATCTGCCATCGAAAACTTCTTTGATATTGGTGAAAGTTTCTGGCGAGTACCTGTGAAAAGCTTCTCGCCTCACGATCTAAATTGGCCTCAAGAGTTTCCAAATGGCGCTTTGCCACCCCTTGAGTTTGATCCTATTCCCGACACCAATGACCAAGACCCATGTACGGAATCGGGCTCGATCATAGAGTGTCAAAACCAGGTATTGATGAAGTCGATTAATATCCCCGGAACAAAGTATCGCTTACTTTATCGCAGTGATCATGTGGCTGGCCGGCATCGGGCCTTTGAGCTTCAATTAACCGACGCGCAGGTTCCATCTGTTCTGAAAAGAATCAGAGTTCTAGTAAAAATACGAGGACAGGTAATTGAGAAAGAGTTTGTTCCAGCTCCAAACCTTACTTATACATTTGAGCGTAAATCCTCGCCGTACCACCTCTTGAAATCTTAAACCAACATCTCATGATTTCCGCTCCCATTTCAAAGGAGAAAAAATGGAAACTAAGATCGTATCGATTCAAGA
>JALSKP010000723.1 GCA_026988815.1 Myxococcales bacterium
CTCATCAAATATTGCACTTTCCTATCGTCCCAGAAAAGGACGTATGGATGACAATGATGGTCGGAAAAAATATGGCTATTTGAAAAGAGATCATACCTCCAATTTCCTCTACGAGAACGAAGGCTATTTTGCGATTTCTCGAAGTGAAATAGTATACAAGCAACCCTTCGATATTTTGGCATTCGGAAGCTGGGGAGGGCCATTTTCGGCGATTTCTAGTCGCTTGGGAACACAAAAAGCGCCCGATATGTGGTCACCGCGTTGGAAAGCCAAAGGTAGGCCCATGCTTGTGGACGGAGAAACAATGGGAAGTTCGGTTCAGGGAAGCCCCGCTGGTCTCAATACAATTATCAACGATACGGTCCCTCTTCTTGTTCTTGCGAGCGCGATCGGTTTACTTGACTCAAACTTCAGTGGGCAATCGGCAGCCAAAGACCTCCTGTACTTGTTAAGAATCGGGTCGTCATTTTCATCGGATAATCTTCACGGAGTACCTAAATGATTTTTAGAGCGTTAAATAGAGACGAAAAAGGGTCCGCAATGACCGAATTCGTCGTTGGTCTTCCTATTTTTATCCTTATTTTTTCAGGAATGGGCTCTCTTTATAGCGTCAGCCAGGCCGGACTTTCCGCTATGGCTGGTGCGAACACCCAACTATGGATTGAGGCTCAAGATTCAATTAAAACCTCCGTTGCTATTACTCCCGCAGCCGCAGTATTTTCAATTGGATCATTTTCTGACCTCTTGACGACCGGAACGCAAGCTGGCGGAATCTATGTGGACTCCTGGGCGAAAGTGAAACTGGCCTCAATTATACCTGGCGCTCCCGGTCCCGTTTCACCAGCGCGTACAGTTGAACAAATTCATGCCAAATTTAGAGATAAATCCCCGGCTAAGCATTTGCTCGATGATTTCTATCGGCCTCGACGCAGTACTGGTGGATTTTCTGGCTTTCTAAGTTCCCTTATTTCGACCACTGGATCAGGATTAGGGATCGCAGCAGGAATTCGTTATGGCGCAGTCGAAGGCAGCAAAACAATTTCCACGAATACCATCTTTGGAAACTATACCGTCGGTGGTGGGCGTCTCACCCTGCCACTCAATACTGCCGCTACCCATCGATTAGCGGCCGTGGCGTTGATTCGATTGGAACATTCAAAAGATATCCAAACTGACGAAACCATTCTTAACTTTAACTGGGACGCCAATTTGGATGGACCACCCGACTGGGGGGCAACTGGCGTCGTTAATCCTCCACCAGATGGATCGTGCGCCTCACAGATCCAGAACCACGGCGCGTGTAAACAAAATGTGTCTCAGCAGATGGCTGCTGATTGGGAAGCCTGCGGAAGGTGTAGATTAAAACGTTTCGATCTTGATGACGTTGAAGACGCATGCTCTTCTCAGAAGCCCGACCCGGCATGTAAAGACTCCAGAAGTGATGGTCTTACACCAAGCGCTAACGCATGCGCAGCCTTTAATTTACCGCCTGATTGCGACATAAAGATCGGAGGATGATATGAAAAACACAGCAAAGATTGCTTTCAAGTTACTCGCCGCTTCCTCCCTCATTTGCGTCATAGGTTTCGGATTTCTTATATTGAATCCGGATAAGGAACACGAATTGGTTAAAAATGCCGACGCTGATATCTACATGTTAGATGGTATAGAAGACAGAAACCAATTTAAGAAAGCCGTTGAATCTATGGGGATAAAAGCGAGGGCCTACGACTTCAATGGAAACATAATGTATTTTGGGAATACGAGGATCCATGACTCAAGATCCGCCGCTGAAACCGCAAATTTGGTTCAAGAACAATTGGTTTTCTCCGGTGTAAACAAGAAAAATTACATTGACCACAACCCCATTTTATCTCTCAAAGCGCCGAAAAACGTCTTGACCGAAGCACAAGAGGCAAAAGCCCAAGAGTATCGAGATGCAATGCTGGCTGGCGAAGTCGTTCCAACACGTAAATCAAATGACGTTATTGAAATGTCGGGTATCATGGGCATAAAGTCTATGGACTCCTTTAACAAACGTATCGCCGAAATTCCGAAGTCACAATTAAAGGGAACTTCTCTTTCCGATTTCGTAGAGGGATATCGTTATATCGAAGTACGGCAAAACAAAGGATCCAGAACAGCTGAGATTATCGCCGTTTGGAGCGAAGACGATAAATTCGATCCCAAAAAACTCGCCAACACGTCTAACGATCAGTCCGCTCCCGATCCGAAAATACCATCATGTATGGGTTGCAAGAGAATTCGTCGCGTTCAGGCCTTGGATAAAAACGAACCTTATAACATTAACAAGTGGGTCACGTCCTCAAACGTTTCCGAGACCTACAGATTCTACGAGAGAGCGATGCTCAATCGCGGGTGGACCACCTCCCATAAACAAAGCAAGATCAATAAACTTGCGCGCGCCCTTCCCGAAGTTGCAGGAATCACCGGAAAAGGCCTCTCCTTGGAAAAGAATGGTGAGATTATAGAAATTACCATTCTGCCAACAAAAAATGGTGGAGCTCAGGTCTTCAGCATGGAGCAGTATATGGATTCCCAACCAACGCTTAAAAAGCTACCCCAACCCAATAACGGTCTACGAGATAAAATCCGCAACTGGCTTGATTGATTTAGTTTCTAGACGAGTACCCCAACGTTTTCAAAGCCGCGAGCACGTCCTCTACTTCGCTATTTTTCACCTTCACCGTTTGTCGTAGCTTATCACTTTGTAGAAAATAGAGCGGACGCATTAAACTCTCCTTTTTTAGAAAACGCCCTTTTATTTTTCTATTTTGATCCCCAATCTCCATTTCAAACTCAAGAAGTATCTGCAGGTTTTTCGGGACTAAGGTCTTTGGAACAAATCCTAAACTGGCAACGCGAAGCAGCTTTGTTTCGATCCAGTTTTTTGCAAGAAGAGATTCCTCCTTTTCCCCATCTAACACCCAATATCCCTTTTTCTGATTTCCTATATACCTAAAAACATGGGCACTCTCGCCGAAAATTCTAAACGATAAAAGCTCCTCGGGTTGGCGAACAAAGAGTACTTTTTCTTCAAATGACGTATCGGCAGAAAGAAGTCGCTCAAAAGGACGCGCGTCCACGGCAAAAGCCTGACCTCCCTCATCCTCAATGTAGCGAGTTGTAGAACCGTAAGCTTTTTTACCAATAATATAGCGTCGGGTTTGTGAGGAGGTGCGAATCGAAAGGCGACCCACCGGGGTATTAAATCCGAATTCATCTTTGTCTTGTTTAATTCTTCCTACCTTGGCTTTTGCCATCAAAGGCGCCAGGGCGTCCAAAAAAGATTTTCCAGTTGCACCTAGGAGAAATTCTTTGGTTCGTACTTGGGTCGTTTCATTGTCCTCAATCAACGTAATGTCTCGGTCGATGGGTCCATGGCGATGATTGGGGTTTTCGAGATCTTTTTTAGGAATCGTTTTTTCTGTCTTTACCGTCCAATACTTTCCCAGCCCGTCGTCGGAAGCTCGTATCTCTACGTTGAGTTTTTCTGAAGAAAAAGAGAGCGCTTTAATGGCCTCCTTTTCAAGATTCCAAATGAGGAAAGAATCTTCGTCACTCTTTTTTTCGCCCGGCGAGTTGTGGAGATAGAGCGCAAAAGAAGACGTGGCGATGAGCGCGATGACTAGAGCGAGAATCTTTCTTTCCATCTATTTTTCTTCTCTTTTCGTTCTTATTCGACGTCGGGTTGTAAAGATACCCACGCAGAGAATGAAAAAAGGAAATCCCAAAATGCTGCCATAAAACCACAACGATTGTCCCTCTTTTGTTGGGATAAAAGGTTTGTCTTCTTGGCTTGAAATTATGCCGCTTTGTTTTTCTAATCTACTAAGCCAGTTTACTATATCCAAGGAGAATTGTTGGTTCCCCGTGTTTTGCATCGCAAAGTCAGAGAACGCGCTGGCATCTGATACGACGAAGGCTCTCCACTTTTCTCCCTCAATAGCAACACCAACAGGTCGGGAGCGCTGGCTTTCTTCGGCATCTTTTTCAAGATTTCGATTGAGCTCCATCCACGAAGAACTAGGGGATTTCACGACCGCGGTTATTTTCCTTTTCTCATTATTTAGAATTCTTAGCGTGCTCGCCGTCGATAAAAAGAGGCCATAGTTTTGGGTCCTATCCGAATTAAGTGTCGATAGGGAAGGGTGTTGAGAAAACTGTTTGGTGACAAAATGCATGCGGTCTTGGGCGCTTCTGGTTACTGGCTGCATTCCTTTTTTTGATAAAAGAATACCCTCTTCGAGTTCGAGTCCCAGCCACTTCAAAAGCGCATCACTATAGTCAACTCGCCCTTCGTCAAAGGTCTTGGCTTCCCGAAGCGCTCTGGGCTCTACCGCCAAAAGGAGCGATCCACCTTCGTTGAGGTAGGCTTTAATCGTCTCAAATTCATTTTTGGACAAACCTAGATCGGGACCCAGAACAAATAAAACCCTCGCGCTTTTTGGGATTTTTTCCGAAAGTCCCTTCGATGAATCGATTGTTTTAAGGCGGTAATTATAGGTTTCCAAGCCTTTCTTAAATACGCTTATATTCTTAAAGGGTTTGGCTTTGCCTTTCCAACTGAGTTCACCATGACCAGCGGTAAGGTAGATATTCAATCGACCTCGTTCCAATGCGATCATCGCTTTTCGAACGCTGGCATCGAAATTTCGAAGCTTCTCTTTTTCGCGCTTGTCGTCGATGTGGGTCCCAATACGAATTTTCTGCGGACGTATGGCGCGCTTACTTAGCTTGTCTTCAATGGTGGGTTTGTCTTTGGCTTCGATCGCCTCGGTTGAAATAACGACATATCCATTATCGCGAATTTTCAATTTTTGCGAAAGCGAAGGTTCGGCCAGTTGGTCAACATTTAGAATTCTTAAGGGCGCTTTTTTCTTCAAGTCCTCAAAATAATCTCTTAATTCAACGCCGACTTCAGAAGAAGGACTGGCGAAGATATAAATCACAAAAGGCGACTGGGCTTTTTGGGCGACTTTGATCGTCGACCCGCCGGGAGATGCGGTTTTAAAAAAAGAGAAATCTTGACGAATATTAAAACGATCAACGATGTAATTTGTCGGAAATAACAAGAGAAAACCCAACGATAATAAGAGCGCTCCATTCACACTTTTCCTTACGAAAAGCCGAGGTAGGCGCAAAGGCGAGGATTGGATGAGGTGATCCAGAAAGAGCGTTCCAACAAGGCCCACAACAAGACAGGAGAACCAAATCCCTTTGAGTCCTAAATCCATCGTTGGATTTAGAGAATGATTTAAAAAGAAGCGCTGCAAAGAAAACAACGCGAGTCCCAGAATCGAGAGTATCCCAAATTGTAACCAGCGTTGGTTTGCGATCTTGATTCCAGAATCCGGGGCGATGGCGAGTGTGGAAAGAAAGGTTCTCACACAAATCCAGAGGATGACGAGGACGGCCAAAGCGCCTACCAAAATCTGACTAAGATCGTTTTCGAGTACACGAAAGGCTAGAAAAAAGATCGCAAAACTCGCGATAAAAACAAGAGACTTGGCGTTCATTTCCACCTCCTTGTTTGCATCACCCGTACCGCTAAAAGTAGGAAGAAGGTGGTCATAGAAAAGAAGTAAAAGATGGATCGTGTTTGAATTTGGCCCTTCGCAAAGGTGCGACCAAAATGTCTATCGAACATGCTTAAGTAGGAAAAAAATTCTTTAAAGGGCGCATCCACGCTTCTCGCCAAAATCCATGAAAGTAGAAAGAAAGCTAAAATGACGCCCGAGGTTAACGCCGAAATAACCTGCGATTTTGTAAAGCTCGACGAGAAAACGCCGATCGCAGAACTCATACTCGCCGCCAGAAATAATCCCAAATATCCAACAGCAATATGACTTAGTGCAACCTTGCCGTTAATAAAAATAAGGGCAGGAATGTAGGTACTACAGAGGAGTAAGAAAGAGATAAAGACCAGTGCAGAACCCCATTTTCCGAGAACGATTTGCCAATCTTTGACGCCTGAGGAATGCATAAGAACCAAGGTGCCGCTTTGTCTTTCCTCGGAAATAAGCCGCATCGTCAAGAAGACCGACGCGATGGTGGTGGTGCCGAACATGACCCAGAAAAAGCCAAAATGACGGGGGCCGGTGCCAGCGAGAATATCGTAACTAAGTTTAGGGTTTTCGCCCAAAGCCATCGTGTTGAAAAGAAGTCCTGAAATACCTAAAACGATGGCGACAACGATATATCCAGACATAGAATTAAAGTAACTTTGGAGCTCCCGTTGAGTGATAAGGATGAGGTTTTTCATGAGTTCTCTTTATCCGATGCATCAGGCGTATCAACAAGTTTTGCAAAGGTCCTCTCTAATTCGCTTTTATCTAAGGAAAGTGTACGCACCAACACGCCCTTGTTTACGAGGGTTTTAATAACCTCTTCGGGCCGGTCTTCTTTGAGGATAATAAGGTATTGGGAGGTTGATATTATTGTAAACGAGTCGACTAAATCCAAGTTATCAATTTCTTCTTTAATTCCATTTGAGTCCTCGCCGACAACGATTTCAAGACGGTATTGTCGCCTTCCGATTTCTTCTTCACTTCCATCGGCGACGATTTTTCCCTCCTTGATAACCAGGATGCGATCGCAGACTTGGGAAATTTCGGTCAAAATGTGGGAACTGATAAGAAGGGTGCATTGGGACTTAAGCCGTCGGAGAAGTTTTCGCATTTCCACGATTTGGATGGGATCAAGGCCCGAGATCGGTTCATCTAAGAGGAGAATGCTGGGCTTATGTACGATCGCCTGGGCGATACCAACCCGTTTTTTATACCCGTGAGACAAGGTCGAGATAACGCTGTCTTCCTTACCTTTGAGATCGCACATTTTTATAATATCGGGTAGGGTTTGGTCGGCTTCATTTTTCGACATGCCTCTGATTTGTGCACACCAGCGCAAAAAATCGTTAACCCTCATATCGCGGTAAAGGGCGGGTTCTTCGGGAAGGTATCCGATTTTACTATTTGAAGATTCGCCTTCCCAGAGATTCTTTCCGTCAATGATAACCTCTCCTGCGGTGGGCGGAAGGACATGAGCGATCATTTTCAATAAGGTGGATTTTCCGGCGCCGTTGAGACCAAGAAATCCTACGATGATATTTTTATCAATCTCCAAGTTCACGTTTTCTAAGGCAACATGGGTCCCATAATAACGTGTTAGTCCTGATACTTTGATCATCCATGATTCCATGTTTAATTGGGCTATCAAATACTCTGAGTCCATCTGGCCGTCAAATACGAGTCGTTGCTATTTTTATTGTTGGGCGTCGGGCAGGACTGACAACTTGGCAAACCTGTCCCGAGGACGGAACAGGTGGGCCGGAATGCCTATGCTTGCAACAAATAGGAGGCGATGCTGTTTTTCTTTCTTGGCGAAAAAACATCATCTAAAATACGGCGAGTGTTATCGACGATAGTTGACAAGATTTTTTGAATTTATCAAGGCTTGCCCTACAAACCAGTGCGAGAAAATCCGCATATTACATTGCCTCAGATAAACTTGATTTTTGTTAAGGAATCCCCTATAAGACCCTCCCTTCTCTAGGAATTCATGTGAAATATTTTTGGTTCGTTCTTTTTCTGTGGTCCTGCGGTTCCGACACTGCTGTGATCGAAGAAAAAAGCATGTGTATTCAGGCGAGCGAGCATATTGCCTCCTGCGGAATCGAGGTGACGCCTTTACCTGCAGATTGCGATCTCGGTGGGGCGGCAGAAATCTTAGATATCTCGTGCGCCGAACTTAATAATCCTGGGAAAGCAGATTTTTTCTCGAAGGTTTTATGTAGGACAGGTCTCCTTTATACATGTGATGTTGATGAGTGCATTGGCGTTCAACCCGATGGTTTTACGCAGTGGGGGGATTGCGCAGACCTTCTCGTCTCCCCTGTAGATTCCGATTGTAGGACCTGTGATTACTACCGATGTAAAGCTGATCAGCGCGAGGAAGTATGCACCGATGTCGATTATTATATCGATTTTGGACAACGTTATTGTCACCGCTTTGCTCAACTTACAGAAGGGAAATTGTCGACCGCCGGTCAAGAATGGAGCCACCGGGTACGCATTTGCCTCATGCAATTTGTAGAGGATAATTTGGACGAGACTGACACCTGTCGCGATATCAAGCAGGAAGCACTGACCTCCCACGAGTTTTGTTATGAGACCACCGGTTTTTGTGAACTCCCTCTTACAGACTGGTTAAAGATTTTGACCACCGTTGATCCTTTTGATGTGGATCTGAAATCCGTTCTTCTTACCGGTCTCCAATGTCTCAAAAGTTATTCGGACGAAAATCCGGGAATTCTAGAGACCGATTTGGACGATGGTCCTTAAAATCCTTTCGTCGAATCCAATACAATTTTCTTGATTAAATCCTTCATATTTCGATTGTTTTGAACGAAATTTTTGACTTCCTTCTCAAGTTTTTCTTGGTCGTTGGCAACGTTTAGATCAATGCCTGCAAAGCGTTTATAAGCACGTTTTACCGCACATCTATCAAAGGCTCCCGACTTCATGAGTACTTTTGCGAACCCTCGAGGTCCAATCGTTCCGTCTCCTTCTTCGCGCAATAAAAGCTGCCCGGGAGGCATGAAGTCAGACAGACGGTTATTGGGATCTGCGTCGATATCGGCCTGACTAATCGGTGTCATTATCGTGTCGGAGATCATGCGGTTTGAGAATTTCCGCTCATCAATTCTCCATCGGCCGAGGCCTGCGATTTTTCCCGAATCATAAATCCGTTTGAAGCTTATCGCCGCAGGATCCAGGCGAGTATGCCACTGAATACACATACCCTCCGAACCTGGATCACGTCGATAAGGCGTAAAAGTGATTGGCGTTTCGGGCGGCGAGAAAGCGTCACATCCCACCGATTCTAACCATCTTGCAGCACGAACGCGAGGACGTGGCCAGGCCGAATTCGGTCCCAACATGGCAACACACCCGAGGCTGGAATACCCAAAGGCTCGCTATTTTGCGTCAGCGGATCGTAGCTATAATCGGGGTCATCCAAAAGATGGGGATGCATATCG
>JALSKP010000724.1 GCA_026988815.1 Myxococcales bacterium
CCAAGCGATGGGCGCTTTTGACAAATCTCGTCCCTTCGTGGCCTCAGCCTCGGTTGGTCTTGCTCGGGCGGCCTATGAACATGCTCGCTCCTACGCGCTTGAACGACACACCTTCGGAAAGCCGATTGCCAAACATCAAGCTATCAGTTTTATGCTTGCAAATATGGTCATGAACATCGAAGCCGGACGACATTTGGTACGTAAATCTGCGTGGCTTCACGACCAGAAAACGAAGAACACAATGGAAGCAGCGATGGCCAAAGCCTTCTGTGCCGATATGGCAAACCAAGTCGCGACCGACGCGGTTCAGATCCACGGCGGCAATGGGTATAGTAAAGAATACCCTGTCGAAAAATTGTTTCGTGATGCGAAGATTTTTCAGATTTATGAAGGAACATCTCAGATTCAAAGACTCATCATTTCTCGTGAACTTCTGTCTCGAGGCTAAATTAATCCAGGAGATTAATTTTTTTAGGCGTGCCTTCGGCGCGTTTTTTTTCGCCCAATTTTACTATCATATCGAAGAGTCCTCGATCTAATTTTAGCCATGCTTCTTGGACGTGGATAGGGACATCAAATTCCAATAGAATTTCTTTGAGGATGGTGTGGCGCCGATTAAAATGGCCTGCTGTGATTGGTAACTCTTCGTGCGCCTTTCTTAAATTCAAACCTTCGTAAACATGATTACGATTTCCCAAATTAGCCATCAGCCAACTCGTTTGTGATTTTACTAATTTTTCTTTCTCGTGCGGAGCGAAAAGAAAACCAATAAGAGGGTCTATAAAAAGACGATCATAGAAGGCATTGAGAAGCAGATTCAACTCTTCTTGGCCACCCACAGCGGCGTCGAGATCAAAACTCATGCGCTAAGAATGAAGGTTAGGCCACCGAGAATGGCATCCATGATGGTCGAGATATTCTGAGATTGGAGCTTCGAAATATGAATACTGCGGTCGCCCCACCACTCACATTTTTGCTCGGCAGAAACACGAACGACGCGGACGCGCAGGGCGTTGTGGTTAAGTGTGGCTGAGACGGCTGGTATGGGAACGCGAAAGGAAAACTGAAAAGGTTTTTCCCGAACACCAATGATAAACACCGGACTTGGCTTAACAATTTGGTTCAAATCTGGACTTCGAAAAGGATCAAATAAAACAGGCAAATCCATGAGCGGGCGAAAAGCGTCGACCAAATCCACAAATTTTTCCTCTAAACCCAACTTCGAATGATTGTGAAACCGGCGTTCCCAAATCATCTCTGCGCGAGGATATTGGTTCTCTAAAGTTTCCCTCATTGATAGCGTTGTCGATAATTTTTCATCCTCATCGAGTTCAAAAAATTTCGACACGATCAAGTTTCGCGCTGCGCTAAGAGCACTTGAGGTAAGGTGATGATCGTAGGAAGGAGCGGGGGATTGACGCGTACTAAGTTTGATTCCAACCGCCGGTAGATTCCCAGGAATTTTTAGGATCTCATTGGTCGCCTCTTCTTCTCGAAAAGGAATGAGGACGTGAGAGGGAAGGGTCTTATCAATGCCGATGAGAAGATCGCGTAAAGCAGTAATTTCTCGTTGCGACCAACACACCACCGGCGATGACCAGGGTAATTCTTGAGGTAAGGAAAGCCCGAAAAGCTCGCCGGCCGGTTTTGTGACTTTTAGTTTTCCGATATCGGAGGCCCATGCGACGCCAAAAAGCTGTCGTTCTCTCTGCACCATATTAGAAAAAGCCAATACCACGCCTCCGAAGGCGGGCCATCGTCTTAAGCACAGCTCCTCCCCATCAGCGAAAAGCGTTTCTGCGAACGCGGAGAGACATTTTTCGCTTATATCGGCGTCCAACGAAAGCGCCCTTAGCTCTTGTCCAACATTTTTTAGTTGAGACTGTTTGGTCAACGAGAGGCTATCCCATGTTAATTTCGGGAGGAGGGTTCCTACCTCGTTAAAGTCAGTATCAAAAAGACGTGCATTGACCCACTCTTCTACGCTTTCCACAAAAGGTCGGTCTTGGATACCCTCCCAATCAGGCCAACTTGCTGCCGAAAAATCGGGTGGAGTCAGAACGAGCTTCTCGCCTTCGGTCGTTAGAAAGTCGGCAATTTGGTTGATCCGTTTCTGAAAAACTTGAATACGGCTTGTGACGAAACTCCCGATCGATGTCGCTCGAACAAAGTTTTTTTGCGATCGTTTCAAACGGGATGCAAGATTTTTCCGAAAGCGTTCATCGGATTGAAATAAAAGCGCGATGTTGAGTTGAGAAACCTGGAGGGTTTGGGCAATCGGATCGGCGAGTGCCTGAAACAAATCCTCGTCTGAAATACGTGAGAGAAGTTCAATGTTGAGTTCGAGAACGTCTCCGTCAAAATCCAGCGCCACACGTCGCCCCTTCTTAAAAATCGTCTCTTTGAGGATGGGCATTAGAATCACTTGTGCAACTTTATTAAGTCGCAGCATTTGTTCATCTTGGGCAATTTCTTTCTCAGCTAAGATAAGGGAAAACAACTCAAGATAGTCGTTGATAACGCTTTGAGCGATATCGGCTACCCTAGATTCGAGGCGTTTTGTCTGCAAAAAATCTTACCTGGTTTGAGGAGATACATTTACTCTACTACGAGAGAGAGGGGATCGAAAATAGCTAATTTGGGCCATTGGTGAAGTAATTTTTTTTCAATCTCTCCGCACGCGAAACGGTGTCCTTTAACCGAAGTTGGATTGACCGAAATTGCAATAATCGCGTTTCCTTCGAAGGTTTCGATCGTCCATTTTTTTAACAACCTCCTTTTCACATGTTTTGATAAATGGAGCGATGTTGGGTCCCTCAAAATAATAAAGGAAGGGTCTTTTCTGTCCGGCAATTTTAAAAGATTTTTAGCGATGCTATCACTTAACATGCCCACGATTGCGATGCCTCGCGTCTGCGTCGTCCATAATTTTTCGGAATCTGAAAGCCCCAAAAGAGCAGAAGGATGAGAAAGAGGAAGGGCAATATTGGGCCCGCCGATGAGCGATCGCTCCTGCGTCATGGCCTCTTGAAAAAGAGAAGCTCTCCAACCCGTCGCGCGAGAAATACTAAAATCTTTTACGATTTCTTTTGTCTTGATCAAGATTTCCTCAAGGGTCTCACCGGCAACAGCACCTGTTGAAAGAATGATCCCGTCGCAAACTCTTCCATGTGCGGCCATCAAACGGCCATAAGCACCGTCCATAAAAATATGTTCTACGGGACATTCTTTTTGAACTTCCGCTAAGTCTTGGCGATGGCGAAGACCGGTCAATACGATTTCGCCAGCCTTAACGACTTTGGCAATCACGGTTTCGCCGAGAGGGGTGTGAATTCCTAGTGCCGTTTGAATTTTTAAGGTCGCACTCGAACATTCCAACATTTTTTGCGTCGTTATACACCACTGTCCCTCATAGAGAAAAACAGGGGGCTTGGGGGTGCCCAATAAAGCGTCAAGTCTCTCGCCATCAAGTCCAATCGATAGCGCGAGAACGTGTTTCTTTAACGCAAAAGCACGTGCGAGGCACCAATTGAGCGTGGTCGTTTTTCCGCTATTTTTGGCCACTCCAACAAAGGCGATCCGTCGTTCTTTAAATATTTCCCTATCTAATCTGTCTTGCAATTCTGTCATATTTTTTTATTCATGGACCCAAGGCAATACTACGAAACCTGGCTCGCGTCCACCAGGTGTTTAGTAACTCAATTTAGTATTTTGGCAGGGTGTTAACCGGCGCCGATTTAGATTGACGCAATTTGACCAGATATTTCGCAAAGGCAACGACGCTGTCGTGTAACCCTCCTGATTTTGAAATATGGTGGATAACCGAAAAATTGATGCTCGGTAAAATGCGAAGTGTGCTTCCCGTACGCGTGAAAGGATTTTGCACGACCGCTTCCCGCACCAGGGGTTCTTTGAACCACCGACTGCTCGTCACCACTTCGCTAATAAGGCGTTCGTAACTGGGTCGTCTGGCGGCAATAAGCTGGACATCTTTGACTTTTAGTCTTGGATTTCGAAGAACCTCTCGAAGAACCCTTGGGTTGGGATCATTTTGTAAGAATTTCCATAAGGTCGCGTGGGTTCTGGCGAGCGAACATCGTTCGCCCAGCGTTGTATCCCTCGATATGGGTAGGCGGACTTCGGGAAGTTTTGCGGCTCGTATCATTTCCCGATGATTCGGAGGATCGCGAAGGAGGAATAGAACCCCTTCTCGTTCTTCGTTGGCCGCGATCAAGAAAAGGGACTTAAACATTTCATAATGATCTGCGCATGCTCGAGTCTCAATGAGCGCACCCGCTAGCGCTACCATGGCGTCTATTTCCACGCTTTGCCCCCAAATTGCGCCACGTAGAATTTGGTCAATCATCCATACCGCATCATTGTTTGATGGATCAAAAATGAGATCTCTGGCTACCGAACGGCGCATGAGCGCTTCATCGAGAGAAGCAAAGCGTCTGAGATAATGTTGGTACTTTTTTCTTAGGGGATCGATCATTAAACGACCAAAGTGCTATTGGTCGATCAGCGTACGAAGGGAAAGTTTTCGGAAAGAATCCCCTTTCCGAAAAACCACGAAAAAAGGCGTGCTTCCTTTTTTAAGTATATCGACCTTTTTTGTAGATAGAGATTTTCCTTTTCCCCTTTCTTTAAACTGAGAGATATCTAAATGCTCGCCTATGTGAACCTCTTGTTTTTCCTCGCCATCTTTTGTGGAGATGACAACGTAGATGGTATTGGCGTTTTTACTTTTGTCGTTGGGATTATGGACTGAACCGTTGACGATTAAAACATGATTTTTCTTCGTGAGTTCGTAGGGAATCGCTGTGACGTCGCTGATATAAAGATCGCGTTGGGAAGTATCGGTTTTGTAGGGTTTACCCTCGAAAGCGACTTCGAGCATGTGGAGAGGATTATTGAAATCAAAGATTCCACCCGCTTTATACGCAATAAAAGCGATAAAGCATGCAGAAAGAAAAAGTGCGATAAACAGAGTATCAAAAAGGCGCCGAAAACTATTTCCACCAATTTTATGGGGTTTTAGCGCAATAGGTTGCCTGGCTCGCGTGGATTCTTTGCGAGGCGAACGCTTTCCAGACTTTGCACCTTCAGATGGTTTCTTTCTTGGCTTATTGATGACCTGGGGCTTTATAGCGAGCTCAAGTTTAGGCTCTCTTTTCTCGACTTTGACGTCGGTTTTTTTCTCCTCTTTATCTGCTCGTAGGTCGACATGAATAGGAATATCTTTGTTTTCCGCTTCGCTAACTTCTGATGAAGCTCCTAGGGATTCGAAACTTCTCGCGCTCCCACCTCTCGAAAAATAATCTTCTCCGTTTTTCGAATCGTCCAAAGAATTACTTTGGAAATCTGTTGGTGGCGACGGATTTTCACGGGCGGGTGGAAGAGAGGGAGGTTTTGCTTTCGTTTCCACAACAGAAATTTCAGACATCGCGATGCTTTCATTTTCTTGCGAAGAAATGTCGTTTGAGAAAGCAGGGTCACTAAAGAAAGACTTACTGTCTGTTGGAAAGAGCTCCTCTTCTTCAGGTTCGTCAAATGCGCCGAAAAAGGGGTCTTCAATTGAAGGATCGTTATTGGAAAAATTGAAACCAGAATCATCGCCGAATAGATCCAAATGATCGGAGGGAACCGGCGTTAGCTTTCTACGTGAAGAGGCGATCACCGGCTTGGCGGGGGGAATCGCGTCGGATTTTTCTTCAGCGAAGCCTTTTTCTTTGGTCGCAGGTGGTGTGATAATAGGCGTCAAAACTGGCGCCCTTAACGCTTTCATCGTCGGTTTAACGGGCGCAAAAGTGCGTTGTTCTTCGTTCGAAAAGGAGTGCTGCGTTTTGTTGGCTTGAACACCTTTGGTTCGCGGAGAGGTCCCGGTTCGGGCGGGGGCACCAAAGCGTGTTTCTCCTCCACGTTCAATGGTTTCGAGCTGATGAGTTTCCCGGATCTGTTCAATTTTTGGGCGGTGGGGACCGCCTATTTGTGTTGCATTGGGATCCACATGGCTTCGATTTTTTTCTTTATCGCTGCTTTTATAAAAAATTTCTGTTCTGTCGTCGGTAATTCGGACGCGAAAAAGATGATTACATTTTGAACATCTTAGTTTGGCACCTTTGGCCGGAATTTTTTCTTTAGCTAGATTGAAACCGGTTTGACATTCTGGGCACCTAACGATCATGTGGTAAATTCCTATAAGGGTTATGTGTGGTTCCAATAAGGGTCGAATCTTTTGGAGCTAACACATTTTCGATGCGTAGCAGCGTCTTTTCGATGTGTTGAACGCGTACTTCTAAGCTGCTTATCTTTTGTTCTAGTTTAGGGAACTTGCTCGATTTTGAAAAGGCGTCTTTGAGATCTTCGACAATCATTTCTTTCAAGGCCGCCACATCTAATTGAAGTTCCTGAATGGGACTTGGCTCTTTCTTTTCGATACTCCCTGCTTGAATCATCGATCGCAAGGTCGACAGAGAAAGTACGTTTTGCTGAGCTTTCTCGCGCTCAAAAATAATCTGAGCAAAGGTAGAGTTGGTAATGTCTTCTTTGGTTTTATTATCAAAGATTCGTAAATCCTCTCCCTCCTCCACCATTGCTTGAATCTGCTCTAAGGTAACGTAGGTACTATGTTTGGTATCGTAGAGTTTTCGATTTGCATATCGCTTGATTATTCGAGTCATCTCTTAAAAGTCTAGACCACCCGAAAAAGTTGCTTGAGAAACGTCTCCGATCACGCCTTCAAGAACGAAGTTTAGAATCCAAACGTTGAGACGAGCGCCAAAAAAGAAACGGTTGATTTGCGCTGTTTCTGTTTCAAAAACGAATTCTGGACTAAAGGTCGTCGATCCCGTTCCGTTCGGATTGGTCCGATCAAATTGAGGAGATCGCGGGTCTTGCGGGTAGGCATTTAACAGACGGCTTGTCCCAAAAACAACCATTAGTTGGTACCCAACGTAGGGTGTAACTTGCATGACGCCCGAAATACCGAAGGCTTTGGAGGCCGAAATATCTCCCCCTGTTGTGATAAGTTGCAGATCTCTTGAGCCCAAAAGCGTATTAACCGTTCCGCGTACGGCCAAATCCGGGAAGTATTTAAACCCCTCGTTCAATGCCCATTTAATATCTGTTCCTAGCGTGAACATTTCACTCTTGAGCAAATAACCCATATTTCCGGCAACTTCGAAGGAAAAAGGGAGTCCTTTTCTTACTTGAAGATGACCGGTAAACATCGTGCTTTCGGGAGCGCGATCTTTGACCCCTTTTTGCCAATGCTCGGCATTCTTATCGATAAAACTTAAACTCGTCATGAGATTTACCGCAAAACCAGCTTCTCCCAAGGTTTCGGCAGGGTTGGCGATACGCGGCCCCATAACCTGGCCCATATCCTGAACCAAACCCTTAAAAAGTTTCTCGTCAGGTGTAACGGTGCCGCATGCATTCGGGCACGCGTTTCCATATTCTGAAGGATTAAAGGTAGAGAATCTCGATAAAACAAGGTCGTTGTCGCCAGCGAAAGCCGTGCTGCTAAGACCTAAGACGAGAATATTTACAATGGTTAATAACCAGAGAAATGATTTGGATTGTCGAAAGCAACTCACGCTAACCTCTATTTAAAGATTTCAAATGTTTACACCAATAATACCAGGTTTCGCAACGATCTTACGATTTATTCAACAGTCCCCAATCAGAATATTGAATTTACACCCCAACCTCCTCCTCGTTTGAAAACTATCCACTCGAAGAGGTCGTCGCGTTTTTTGAAAAACGTATCACCTAGGGAGAGAAGGCCCTCAAGATCGCGCGTCGGAAAAGAAGAAAAAAGTGATTGGTATGAAAAAATGTTACGAACTCAATCCCAAAAGCAGCCGCGTAAAACGGTCAAGATGTCGATTGCGAGGCGTTCTTGAAAACGATGCCTTTTTTGTCAAAGTTTTTAAAGACAGCCTCGCCGTCAAATTTTTTGAATAGTTGATTTTCGGATGCATGTAGGTTGCGGTTGACGGAGCGGAGCGACGAAACCCAACAAGATACCGTTGGGTTTCGTCGCTTCGCTCCGTCAACCACAACCTACACCGGCTAGCAAGCATTGAAGTTTTATTTGTCTCTCCCGTCAAACTCACTATCTTGCTGATCCAAGAGGTCGCAAAGGAGTGTCTATGCGTGGTTTTTTTCTTTTCAGTTTTATCGCTTTCTTCGCCTCTTGTACGGATGCTAATCCGGGCTATCAGTCCGATCCCTCGCTGCCCGGCGAGTGTCGGCGTGGTGAGGCGATCAACCAAACCTTTGATAACTTTGAGCAAAGCGATCTGCTCGATATTCTCTTTGTAGTCGACGCTTCGGGAAACTCAGAAACCTTGCTGAACTTAACAAAAGAGGCCCTTCCGGGTTTTCTTGAACGCTTTGAAAACAAAGAAATCCACGTCAAAATGGGCGTGGCGACGACGCAGCGAAAATCAAAAATAAGTAGCGGCGAAAATTGCGCTGAATCTATTAAGATTGTCGACAGTGTGGATGATTCGAATTGGAAAGAAATCGCGGCCTGTAATACAACGCAAAAGCTCGAAGCCGATGCCGCCGACGAGCCCTTAAGTGTTGCCTTGGCTCTGCAAAATTCTGCGCTTTGGCGAAAACGGGCCAAACGTTTGGTGGTCATCATTAGTCGCGATGACGATTGTTCGGGTGCCAATATTTCAGGTGATAAGCCGCGGGAGAAATGCAATGACGCTGAACGAATGCCTCTTAATGTTTTCGAAGAGGGGTTCTTGAAGGACATCAAAAGCGAAGAAGGATTTACTTTGGCGATCATTGCAGGTCCTTCGTCAGGGGATGTCAATCGACCCGTTTGTAATTCAAGCGTTGGCCCCGTATACGCAGCCAATCGCCTGAACGAACTTGCCGATTCGCTCGGTGAACGCGCGATAAGGCAAAACCTTTGCGGCAACAATTTAGGACCGCCTTTGAAAAAAATCGCGGAAAAAATTGTCGCCTCAGGTACAACTTTATGCGCTCAGAAAAAGATGGAACATGAACCCTTGCGTGTCGTTGATGGGGAAGATCGCATTCTCAATCTCGGTAAAGACGGGTTTATTTATGAGGCGGACCAACATTCCTGTGAAAATGGCGCAATTGTCTTGGATCATAGTGGCTCGCGAGCCCTAGAAGAGGTAAAAGTAACCTACTGCGTACTCTAGGCTCCAAGGTTACTTAAATGGCGAAAAAACCAGCACCAACTTCCATATTTAAAAATCTTTACCCTGCAATGGCCGGTCCGCCGCAGGATATCAAAGAAGAAAGCGGCTTTTTTGACGCCGCCGATGGGACCGATATTTTCTGGCGAGTATGGGAAAACGAAGACGCTCCCAAAGGGCTTATTGTTTTGGTTCATGGATTCGGTGAACATTCGGCGAGGTATCATCACGTTGCAAGCGCATGGGTCCGGGCCGGTTACGCTGTTTTTTCTTTTGATTGTCGAGGCCACGGACGTAGCGGCGGAAAACGCGCATTCATTAGGGCGTTTTCAGATTACGCCACCGATTTAGAAGCGGTGGTTGAAAAAGCAAGAGCGCGATATCCAGATTTAAATACCTACATCTTCGGTCATAGTAATGGCGGGTTGATCACCGTTTACCATTCCGCCTATTCCTCACAAACATCACAAATAAAGGCCTATGCGATAACAAGTCCCTTGCTCGGATTTACTGAGGTACCGGCCGTCAAAGAAGCCGCTGCAAAAGTATTAAGCGTCCTCGCTCCGGCCTTAAAACTTGGAACGGAGCTCGACGCGAGTAAGATTTCGCGAAGCATTGAGGTCGTCAAAAAGTACAAAGAAGATCCGATGGTACTGAGCGCGGCGACGGGTCGATGGTTTACCGAAACCAGCAAAGTCACCCTTGCTTTAGAGGAAGGCGTAAAAAAGATTCAGCAGCCCTCGCTTTGGATCATCGCCAAGTCAGATGAGATTGTTGATAGCTCAGCGAGCGAAAAACGATTCCCTGATGTTGGGTGCGAGGATAAAAAATTAGTCCTTCTTCCCGACCATTATCATGAGGTCCTCAATGAACCCGATTGGGAAGTTCACGCACAATCTATTATCGATTGGTTTGGAGCGCATTCATGAAAAGAAGATGGCTTCTCATAGCACAGCTGGTTGTACTTTTTTCAATAAGCACTGCGATGGATTGTGAGGAAAGCAAAGAATTCACTTTAGAAGAAAAGAAAAACATCGTATCTTTGTTTACTAATGGGACAACTTTCCAGGATCAATTTGTGCGCGCGGAAACCTTTCGTGTCATCAATCTTTTGCACGATAAGGATCTTTCAGCGCTTGCCATAGGAAGTGAAAAAGATAGCTCGGCGATGGTCCGTCTGGTGGGGCTACGCGTCCTTTTACAATCCAAGCATGAGAGCGCAAGAAGCAGCGCCTTGAATGCATTTAGCCAAGGCACCGCAAAGGAGCGTTACGCCGTTCTTGAGGCTGCCTTTGATCTCGGAGATCCCGCTTTAAAAGCAGAACTGAGCGCGCGTGCTTTTCGAGGCGACAACCCGCAGATAAAGAGAATGGCGTTTGAACAAGGGTTTCTAGCGCGTATTGATAAAGCCATCCAAGCCAAAGAAAGCAAACTTCTTGAACGTACGTTATTGCCGGATTTGGGACGATTTGTAAGCGAAAAAGATCCGACACTTGCCGCCCTTGCGTTGAAAAAGTTGGTGCAGGCTGGGCAGCCTGAACGCGCTGATCGTTTGTTAAAACAACTCAACGATAAGAACGAAACGACTCAAACCCGACTATTGGCGGCAACGATTTTGGCTCGGGCAAAAATTTCTCAGGCCAACCCCACCTTTAAAAAACTTCGAGACGAATACGATAATAGTCTCACTGGAACAGCGTTAAAAGTTCCTGGTCGCATCGTTCCACCAGAAATCTTAAAATGGGCCATCTTGGGACTCGCGGGTTCGGGTGGTGAGGCAGACATTTTGCGTGCGAATAAGTATCGCATCAAAGCCAATGTTGAGACCTCGATCGATGTTCTGGAATCCTTTTCAAAAAATCCAAATAGCGATGCAGCGATTGCACTTCGAAACGCGATGGGCGATGCCCGAGCTCCGATTCGCCGCCGTGCAATCGAACTCTACCTTACCCGAGAAGACGCAAACGCAGCTTCTCTCATGGAGGTGTTGCCTTCGGCAGATCAGGAAACACGCGTTAGTATTTTCCGTAAACTTGTGGACCACTTCTCCAAAGAAACTGTTCCTCTTTTGGAGCTAAGTTTGAAACGAACCAGCGAGGTCGATCTCACTTTAAAACTCCTAACCGATGTCATAAAAAACAAAGAAGATGCCGCAAAAATCCTCCGACCTTTGGTTCCCCTTCTTGAAGCTATTTATACGAGTGATAACAAAGAGCGTACGCAAAAAGCGCGTTACCTTGTCGCGATTTCTAGTTCGGATAAAGTCGCAAAAGAATCTTTGTTGACCACCCTTTCGGAGAATATGTTGTATGGATATTTGGAATTTGCGCTCATTAATTCACCCAAAGCCCATAAAGCCATCTTTCGAAAATATGCGTTAAGCGACCTCTATTCGGTACGACTTATTTCCCTAGCTGGTCGCATCGCCGCTCACTCTCCCCGACCTGGCGCGGGTTCACCGCCTAGCGTGGGCTCGCCTCGACCCAGTACTACTGCGACAAAAGCAGAATAAAGTTTAGAGAAATAACATCGCGACCAGCATGTCCTCTTCGTCAAAACGATAACCTGGGCTAACAATCTTCACACTTCTTTGTGCCTCTAAATGTGTTTATCTTTTTTTGATGAGTGGTGTTTTTGGGATTGAACCAAAATATATTTTTCTCAAGGGACACCTTATTTGGTAAACCCTTATGTATTTTTATCAAACTCTGGCGGTCGGGTAGGTCCACAGAATAAACGAAACTATTTTCGGAATAGGTATGAACGATGGGTTGATAAATCATGATTTCCAACTCGCCGAATTTACAATGCGCACGTATCGCTTTGCTATCAAATTGGGTGACGCCTATTTGATGATTCGCGTTGAGAATGGCCAGAGCCAACGCTTTTGTTCGGTGGTCAGAAGGTAGGGACAAGAGCTTCAATCATTTAAGTTTCCCGACTAAACGTTCTCGAGGAAAGGTCAACTTGCTTACTATATCGTCCATCTCCCTTTGGTCTTGTCCCCTCCCCCGCTGGGAGAGGGAGGTAAAAGGCTGGTAGGACATGTCACGCCAGTACCTCCTATGCCGCAATAGCCTGCAGGATTTTTGGCGAGGTATTGCTGGTGGTAATCCTCGGCATAGTAGAAGTTTTGGGAGGCAAGGATCTCTGTTGTGATCTGGTCAAAACCCATTTCGCTAAGTTGGGTTTGGTAGCTCGCTCGCATGTTTTCAGCGAGGTTGAATTGGGCTTGAGTTGATGTGTAAATTCCGCTCCTGTATTGGCTTCCTCGATCGTTACCTTGTCGCATACCTTGTGTAGGATCGTGATTTTCGAAGAAGACAACGAGAAGCTCTTCGAAGGAAATCATACTCGGATCAAACACAACGAGCACGACTTCATTATGTGCTGTTTTTCCAGAACACACTTCCTTGTAGTTTGGGTTCTCAGTGTAGCCCGCCGCATATCCAACTGCAGTTATGTAGACACCATCGCGTTGCCAGAAAATTCTTTCCGCTCCCCAGAAGCAGCCCATTCCAAAGAGGACGCTTTCTAAGTGGGCATCAAAGGGTGGATTAATAGTATGCTGATTTACGAAGTGTTGGGTTTGAAGACGTTCTATTTGTTCCGATCGACCTTTTAAGGCCTCTGATGCAGAGACAAGATGTGGGGTTTTGAAATTGAGTTTGAACATAATGTTTGCCCGTAAATTATTTAATATTTAGTCGGTGTATTTAATCGCCGATCGTTTTATCTGCCCAATTGATGAGCGCCGGTAGGATGAGATCTTCAAGCTTCCCACCATCAAAATTATTGGTTCCATGACGTCCTTTATCGAGCGTAATAATCTTCCAATTTTCGGAGAAATTTTTGAACGCATTGGCGTAGGGCTCGCCGGATGGATGAACAATCAAAAGAGAAAGCGCTTGGAGCTGCGCTTTATGGTCGGCGATTTTATTCTGGCCTTCCGTGTAGGATCCGGGTGATAACCATGCCACGGCTTTGGGATCGGGGAGGGACTTATCATCGCGTCCGGTCGTGTAATCCATCACGGATGTAGTGCCGTTGCTGGCGCCAACGAGCATGATTTTCTGAGGATTGGACGCGCATTTGCGATCCGTTGAAAGCACAAACTTCACGGCGGCTTCCACATCAAAACGTCCTTTGGGGCCAGAATAAGCGTCCTTGGCGGTGCCCTCTGATTCTCCGGCACCACGCCTGTCGACATTGAGCACCGCATATCCCGCTTTTGAAAATGCTTCTCTAACGCGTAGGGGGTAACCCTTTCGATTGTTGCTGGGCGGAATCATGTGAAAAAGAATCACCGCACCTTTGGCAGTTGCTGCAGGGGGATGATAATCGGCGGTGAGTTTCACCCCATCGGTTGTCGAAAATTGTACAACGTCAACCTTACCGCAATCTTGGTTTCCGCCATCGGTCGACGGCAGGTCTTTTTCTCCGCCGTCTTTACCGATCTTCATGTCGGTTTTAGAAGACTGATCTTTTTTGCTAAGATCTTTTTGGTTGCTTCCATCTTTAACACTTAGGTCAGGGTCGGAGGAGGCGTCCTCGTTGGATTTGGCCTCAGAGTCGGTTTTGCAATTTGTGAGGAAGAGAAGGGTGAAAATTAGAAAATATTTCATGAGGACTCGTTTTAGGTTCTATCTTAGATTCGCGAAAAGCTTACGCGTTGCGAATAAGAAAAGAAATATTTTTTCGTCAATTTCACGGAATCCTAAATTTCGTCCAAACGGCGAGCTAGGGTCGTAAATTAAAAATATTTTCGAATCGACTCGCTTCGTGGTCTATTTCAGATTAAGAAGAATCACACAAAAATCCGGAGCTATAAGTGATAAAATGGATGTCTATTGTTTTACTTTTTTCAGTCGCCTGTGGTGCCCAACATCAACCTAAAATCGTTTCTACAAAGAGTGAGATTCCTATGGAAATCAAAGCGCCACGCGCAAAAAAAGAGCCTAAAATTCAAGACATTCACGACGACTCTTTGGTCGATAATTATTTTTGGATGAGGGATAAGAAAAACCCGCAGGTTATCGCCTACCTGGAAGCAGAAAACGCGTATACGAAAACAATGATGGCCAAAAGCGAGGCGCTTCAAGCATCGATATTCAAAGAAATGAAAGGCCGAATTCGAGAAACAGATGAAACCCCACCTTATCGCGATGGCGACTATCTTTATTACCAGCGCACGGTCGAGGGTTTAAATTATCCGATTCATTGTCGCAAAAAAAACGAGGCCAATAGTCCCGAAGAAATTATTTTGGACGAAAACAAAATGGCCAAAGGGCACGAGTATTTCGAGATTGGTGTTCTAGAAGTTTCGCCTAATCATAAAATTCTGGCTTACTCTACTGATGTTTTGGGTAACGAACGTTATACCCTAAAGTTTAGAGATCTAGAGAGTGGAAAAGATTTCGAATACGAGATCAAAGATACGTCCTACTCTCTTGTTTGGGCGAATGATAATAAAACGATTTACTATGATCGGGTCGACAAAGCGTCCCGGCCCTACCGTGCTTTTCGGCATGTCCTGGCCAGCGCGCCTGCTGATGACGTGCTTGTTTATGAAGAAAAAGACGAACGCTTTTTTCTTTCATTGGAGAAAACGCGCAGCAATCAATATATTTTTATTCAACTCGCAAGTGCGGAGACCTCCGAATATCGAATGCTAGATGCCAACGCCTCCAAACCGACAGTGACCATTTTTGCGCCGCGAAAACAAAAAGAGGAGTATTATGTCACCCACCAAAATGATGCTTTTTACATTGTAACGAACGCGGACGCCATGAATTTCAAAGTCATGAAAAGTGATCTCAAACACACCTCGAGAAAAGATTGGAAAGAAGTTCTCGCTCAGCGCGCCGAAACCCAAGTTGTTTCCATCGATGCATTTAAAGATTATTTGGTTATTTCAGAACGTCATAAAGGCGTCCCGCGTTTGGTAATCACTACAACTTTTTCTGATTTCAATGTGGTCGAACAACCCGAACCCGTCTATGATGCGTATTTAGTTCGTAACTTTGTTTACGATACTGACAGGATTCGTTTTCGTTATACCTCTCTTGTGACGCCGCGTTCGACCATTGATTATGTGGTAAAAACGAAGGAGCGAAAGCTTATCAAAGAAACACCCGTCAAAGGGTATGACAGGTCCCAATACCAGTCTGAGCGCTTACTGGCCGCGGCATCTGATGGGACACAAATCCCGATCTCGTTGGTGTATAAGAAAGATAAAAAATCGGGAAGCATGCCCCTATTGCTCGCAGGTTATGGCTCCTATGGCGCAAGTTATGATCCCTATTTTTCATCTACCCGCATTTCCTTACTTGACCGCGGCGTCGCCTTTGCCATTGCCCATATTCGTGGGGGCGGCGAGATGGGACGCAATTGGTACTTAGACGGAAAATATTTGAAGAAAAAAAATACCTTTAATGATTTCATTAGTGTCTCAGAATTTCTTATCGAAAAGGGATATACGGATTCGACGCAGCTGGCCATTACCGGGCGAAGCGCGGGCGGATTGCTCATGGGGGCGGTTACAAATATGCGCCCTGATCTGTTTAAGGCCGTCATCGCCGGTGTGCCTTTTGTGGACGTCATCAATACCATGCTTGACGCGACCATCCCCTTAACGGTTACAGAATGGGAAGAGTGGGGAAATCCAAATGATAAGGTATTTTACCAATATATGAAAAGCTATGCGCCCTATGAAAATGTGGAAAAGAAAGATTATCCGAACATGTTGGTGACAGCGGGTTTAAATGATCCTCGTGTTGCTTACTGGGAGCCGGCGAAATGGGTCGCAAAATTACGAGATATGAAGACGGATAAGAATCTACTTTTATTAAAAACGAATATGGGAGCCGGCCATGGCGGCGCGTCTGGACGCTATGATTATTTAAAGGAAGTTGCGTTTGAGTACGCCTTTATCTTGAATATGATTTTGAAGAAATAGGCTTCACAAGCTCCCTACGTTTGGCAATACAAAATCGTTCGAAAAAAGTCGTCATCGTCGGGCGTGCTTTCGCACCGTTTTGGAGAACATGACATCGTTGATTTCAAGATGGTGCGTGGAAGGTAGGGCGTTTAAAGTAAAACAGCTTGCTATTTTCAACCGCGTTCGAAGAAGCCTTCAGGATATCTTTTTTTTAGTTTTCCAATATTCTGGGCAAATGTTTCGGTCTGACTTTGCTTATCTATTCCGGAAATAGAGTCGACGTATCGTTTTGTCGCACGCTTGAGAGGATCTAAAATATCGTTAAATTCTCTTCCGTGAAAAACATGTTTTTTTACGAGTTCACACACCTTTCCGGAAAAATAATACGCGTCTTTTAGATGGTCTTCACTTTGGGAAGGACTGGCTTCATAGGATTCAACATTGAGCGCCCAAAGTAGAGTGTAGGCATACCAATACCCATCGCCGATTTCGTCGGAGCTTGGAAGTTCTGAAATCTCGGCAGCCTCGCCGCTCAAACCTAGGGCGCAGTTTGTCATTAACTCTGCACGTGCGTTCTGAACGTCGCCCTCGAAATCGAATTCCCAATACTGGTGAATTTTGGGGACCGTTCGTAGGCACAAGGATTGGTATTGGGCGCTATTCATTTTCCATCTCGATGTTAAGTCGATTGAGCTCCTCGACGACGATATGTCGTAACTCCTCGTTCACCTCAAAGGCAAAAGGTCCCAAACGAACAAGCACTTTGGACAGTGTTTCGAGCTCATAAAGTGCATCGGCCAAGACTTCGTCTTCAATCCAAAGGATGCTGATATTCTCTCTAAATTGCGCGCTCGTTCCGCCCGTCAGCGCATTTCTAAATGCGACCCTTTGTTCAGCGGGAACACCCCCTTCGGAATGGGGTTCCAAGAAGGTCATCAAATCGTCGAAGCCATCAAAATAGGTGTTAATTTTTTCGGGATCAAAAACAGCAAGGCGCGTTTTTTTATCGTAAACACATATACTTTCTATGATTGAGGCGCTTGAAATATTGGCGCGAAAAGGATCATAGGTTGCTTCCAAGGCTATCGAGCCAAATTTGAAACAAGGGCTTGGCGTGTTTTGGCAGATACTAATGGGTTCGGCGAAAAGACGCGTCATACCGTTTATATCAATGCCGGACACAAAGACGCTATCGCCAGAAAGATGGACAATCTGAGCATCAGGATTTTCGTGTTTGAGCTGACCTAGAGCCATATCCAATTTGTCATAATCGCGACAACGAATAAGTTTACCACAGGGATAGATCGTATGTTGCTTGTGGATGCGATACGCGTCGTTGATCTGGAAAAGGATGGTGTCGGGGATGGGCGTCAAAGAATGTTCGGTCAAATAGGAGACCATATCTTTATCGCTTAAACCGCTCCCAAAACCGAGCTGCATAGACTCGGCACTAAGTTTAAAAATAATCGTCTTTTCTTGACGGTCACTTACCTCGGCAAAAGGTAGAATCCCCTGAAATTGGTCCAAATTGAGAGGGTCAAAAAATACCGAAACCTCGCCGTTGGGCTGGGGCACAAAAGACTTATGAATTTCCATTTTATGCGCAGGCGTCTTTCGAATAAACTTTTGGGTTCCCTCTTTGGACACCTCTAACCCACCAATAAGGTGCATGGCTCTTACCCATTTTGGGATATATTTTTCCATGGTCATCTCGAGCGGATCTAGCGCATGTTCAACAAAAGCGCGATCGACGGCGAGACAATAACGAATCAAAGTATCCACACTAATCCACTGTTCGGTATCAATGCGGGTGAAGACAGAAAGCACATATCGACGAACAGCAGGCAAGGCACCGGTGGTGTTTTGAATGGCACCGCCTCGGCGATTTTCATTCCACCATTCCGTCGTCAGGTAGCCCTCTAGAAAGTTGGAACTCAGAAATTCCACACCTTTTTCGATGGCCGAGATTTCAGAATTTTCGATTTCCAGAAGTTCCATTCCGAATAAAATCGAAATGAGAAACGAGAAATCCCCAAGTTCGGAATCATTGGCAAGCGAAAGGTTTCCAATTTCTGGAACCCATAGTTTTTCGGCGAGGTATTGAATGCTACGACGATTGGGGAGGTCCTGTTTGGTGAGCGTTAAATTTTTCCGTTTTAGACCGTGATAAAGTAGTGCTAAATTGAGTGCCGTTTGCTTTGGATCGTCACTATTTTGTGGTTCAAGATCGTCGCGCGTTTCGATGTTCGCACCAATGCGTTCGTCGGAAACCACGGCAGTTAATACCGTTGCCGCGATGGCAAAATCACGATGAAAAAAGGTCGATTTATGAATCATCTCACTTAAAGAAATATTGTTTTCGTCGACCACCAAAGGAAGGATAAGACCTTTGTTTGCCAGATTCTTCATCGTGCGCGACACATCATTATGGCCACGCAAGGTGAGTTTTTTTCGAATCTGTTCGCCATCAGCGCGACCACCTACAGCGGCAAATTCGGAAAGAATAATGCGTTCATCTTCCTCGATACGCTCGAGAATAGAGGCGACTTTTTCGGGCGAGGCCATCGCTGTAGAGATTTCGTTTGATTCCCAATGGGACACCCAATCTTTGATCGTTTGGTGATCAAATTTGGCGCGCAAGATTTTGATCTCGGCCAGTTTTAGAGGTCCCGCGGCTTTCACGATCGGTGCTATTTCTAAACTCATTCTTCGATCCTTGGATACACGCCTTGTTGGCGGAGTAACTCGCTAAGTGCCTCGGCAAATTCAGCCGGTACTAAAATAGCTTTCGGATTAATTCTGTGATGAGGAATATCGCTCAAATCGACTTTAACTAAAGCCTCTTCAAGGAGCGACGGTGTTTCACAAATAAGAAGGGCGACGCCTTCTGCAATTACTGGTAGGTCTTCCACTGCAAAACCTTGCTAAAAAGGAAACCGGAATCCTAGCGCAGGATCACCATAAGGTCCACTTAACTCCGCAAGTTTACTGATTTTTCATTTTCATTCCGATGAAATATATTATTCCAGAGAGAAAAAATCCGACAAACCATGCGTAGGTGTAGATCGATTGGAAGACCAAAGGGACCGATTCTTTACCGACCAATCCCGCTTGAACCAAAAAACCGGGGACATTAGGGGCGATACCCAAGATCATCGCAACGACAGCAACCGGGTTGTATCCCTTGTTGTACCAATAGGGTCCCTTGCGTTGATAGAGCGCGTTGAGATCAAGTTCGGTTTTCCGAATCAAAAAATAATCGACGATAACAATGCCGCCAATGGAACCTAGCAAGGCAGAATAGCCGATCAACCAGGTGAAAATGTAGGAGCCTGCTGATGCTAGAAGTTTCCAAGGAAACATCGCCACGCCAATCCCGGCTGTAATCATACCGCCGGTTCGAAAGGAGATTTTATGGGGCGCGAGATTAATAATCGCATTCGCGGGCGAGACGACATTGGCGGCGATATTGGTCGATAAGGTTGCAATGGTGAGTGCAAAAAGAGAAATCAAGATGGCAAAACCGCCGCCCATTTTTCCAAGAAGAACGGTGGGGTCGCTAATCGGTTCGCCGTAGATAACGACCGTGGCCGAGGTTACGGCCACGCCGATAAAGGCGAAGAGGGTCATAAAGGTTGGCAGACCGATGGCTTGACCGAGGATCTGATCACGCTGCGATTTTGCGTAGCGGGTAAAGTCTGGAATATTGAGGGAAAGGGTCGCCCAAAATCCGACCATGGCAGTAAGAGAGGGGAAAAAGACCGACCAAAATTGACCCTCTTTTGGTTCCCCTTCGGCGAACTGACTTGGGGCGGAAAGCATTGGCCCGAAACCGTCGGCCTTCACGTAAGCCCACGCAAGAAGCGCCAAACCCATCAAAATAAGAAAAGGCGCTGCCCAGGTTTCAAGAACTTTAATCGATTCAATTCCTTTCCAAATAATGGCAACTTGAATTCCCCAAAAGAGTAAAAAGCACAGAAGTTGAATAAGGTTTATCCCGAGAATAGGAAGAGCCTCACCGGCCAGGCCGTCTCCTAGGACAACCAGGAGAAGCTGGTAAATCGCCTGTCCGCCAATCCATGTATTGATTCCAAACCAGCCGCAGGCGACAAGTCCACGAAGAACCGCGGCGATGTTTGCGCCCAAAATACCAAAACTTGCACGCGAGAACACGGGAAAGGGTATACCGTATTTTGTGCCTGCGTGGCCGTTGAGGATCATAGGAATGAGAACGATGACGTTTCCCAAACAAACCGTAAGTACGGCTTGCCACCAATTCATGCCGGCCGAAATGAGTCCGCCGGACAAAAGATAGGTGGGTACGCATACGACCATTCCGACCCAAAGTGCGGCCATGTTGAAGACCGACCAAACGCGTCCCTCCTTGGGTGTGGGAGCGATATCATCATTGATGAGGGTGGGATCGGGATTGATGAGTTTCATGATATCCTAATTGTTAGAGTGAAAATTGGTAAAGAATGCAACCATCGATGTCAAGCATAGGGGCTGTGAAGGAGGTTGTTCGTGAATTTATTTGAAGGTGTCGAGATAGACCTTCCACTTTGCAGCTCTGATCTCGTTTTTAATTTCGATTGAATCAGGTTTGGTTTGCTCAATTTTGGTGAGCAAGATGAAGTCGCAGGACTCAGGTTTGTCGGAGTGGGTGGGTTTATGAAGTCTGACAAGTGCGCCGACGGCGGAGAGGTTGGAAAGGGCACGTTGTTCTTTTTCAAAGGTTGGATCTGGAAGACGGGTTGAAAAGTTCACAACATCTAGGTCGTGAAGGTCGCCATAGTCGAGCAGATTCGCGGGGGTCTGTTTTGATTCTTTTTCAAAGGCGCAGGGATAGGCGTTTAGTTTGAGTCCATAATGGACGATCGTTGTTTGCTTTTTTTCTTCTTCAAGAATGTCCTCGGGGGTCACCTGAATGATTTTATGTGATGCCAAGGCTTGGCTTTTTCGAATCGCGCGTAGGGTTTGGGAGACGACGAAAGGGTCTTTGTCGAATCCCTTTTTTGCGGCGTAGTGTGCAAGTACTTCAAACTGAGCCACGGCGGCGAGGTAGGCTCTCTTTTCTTCAATTGTCGTGAGTCGTGCGGCCGCGAAGTCAGGAAGAGCATCAATGCGTCTGTTAAATTCGTTGAGAGAAATTTCTTCGCCTTCTAAGATAATCAGCGGTGCGGACCCGTCATGTTTATCGTTTTTTGGATCGGGTTTTTGGGGTGCGCAGCCGACGGCGCATAGACAACAAAAATAAGGTAGAAGACGGAGCATTCTTGGTTTTAGCTGTCGACGAAGAAAGTGGCAATAGGATAAAAAACTAAGATTTAGGAGGTACCTTGTTGCGATCTAGATCGGGGAGATTCAGTCAAACGCGTTCCCAAGCTCCGTTTGGGAATGGCTTCGAACGAGGCATTCCCACGTGGAGCATAGGAACGAGAAATTTAAAGAATTTTTAAATCGCCGGGAAAATGACCGTACTAGATGGTAAGATTTGGATGGTATCTTTTTGCGTTTTGGCGTGACTTAAAGGGTTCAAAATGTTAGATTTTCAAGTCTGTTTTTCGTCCAGAAAGTGAAACCAGACAGGACTATATTTAGGCTAAAAGAATGACCGAACAAACCACGTCCAGTGACTATACCGCTGATAGTATTCAAGTTTTAGAAGGCAAAGAGGCGGTACGAAAACGTCCAGGAATGTACATTGGAAATACCGATGATGGGAGCGGTTTGCACCACATGGTATATGAGGTTGTAGATAACGCGATTGATGAAGCTTTGGCGGGTCATTGCGATAATACCGTCATTATAATTCACACTGATGGTTCGGTTTCGGTCTCAGATAATGGTCGTGGCATGCCAGTGGGTTTGCACACCAAAGAGCAACGTTCGGCGGCAGAAGTTATCATGACGGTATTGCATGCTGGCGGAAAATTTGACCAAAACTCCTATAAGGTCTCCGGTGGCTTGCACGGCGTTGGGGTCTCTGTGGTGAATTTCCTTTCGGAATGGTTAGAGCTGGAAGTCCGACGTGATGGCGGTGTGTGGCAACAACGTTACGAGCGTGGCGTACCGGTTAAATCTTTGGAAAAAGTCGCCGATAGCATCGAAACAGGAACGACGGTTCGCTTTAAGCCCGATAAAGAAATCTTTACAATCACGAAATTTTCTTTTGAGATACTCACACAGCGCTTAAAAGAGCTCTCCTACTTAAACGCCGGGGTGGCGATCAAGGTGCGCGATGAACGTGATGACAAAGAAATCGACTTTAGCTTTGCGGGCGGTATATCCTCGTTTGTTTTAGACTTAAATAAAAACAAAAATGAGCTCCACGAAGACCCCGTTTACTTTATCAAAGAAGTGGAATCGGAAGGTATAACGGTCGAACTAGGTCTTCAATGGAACGATTCCTACAACGAAAATATCTTCTGTTATACGAACAATATTCGTAATCGAGATGGCGGTACCCATCTTTCTGGACTGCGCGGCGCACTCACGCGAACAATCAATACCTACGGTATTTCGGCGGGTTCTCTTAAAGACCCTCTTTCGGGCGATGATATTCGCGAAGGATTAACGGCTGTTCTTTCTGTTAAAATGCCAGACCCTAAATTTTCGAGTCAGACCAAAGACAAGCTCGTTTCCAACGAAGTCAAAGGCGTGGTCGAAGGTGTGGTCAACGAGCAACTTGGGTATTTTTTGCAAGAGAATCCAAAACTCGCAAAAACGATTTGTGAGAAGGCACTATCTGCCGCCCGCGCGCGTGAAGCTGCGCGTAAAGCACGTGATATTGCAAGAAAATCTGCCCTTACTATTTCCGCACTGCCTGGAAAACTCTCCGATTGTCAGTCGAGAAAACCAGAAGAATGCGAAATCTATATTGTGGAAGGTGACTCGGCGGGTGGTTCAGCGAAACAAGGCCGAGATCGAAAATTCCAAGCCATTCTTCCTTTGCGTGGAAAAATTCTCAACGTCGAGCGGGCGCGTTTTGACCGTATGTTGGCGTCCAACGAAATCTCAACTCTGATTTCTGCCTTGGGTTGTGGTATCGGCAAACAACATTTCAACATCGAAAAACTAAGATATCATAATATCATCTTGATGACCGATGCTGACGTGGATGGAAGTCATATCCGTGTTCTACTTTTGACCTTCTTTTATCGGCAAATGCCCGAAATTATAGAGAGAGGTTACCTCTATATCGCCCAGCCTCCGCTCTACGGTATGAAACGCGGTAAGAAAGTGACCTACATCAAAGACGAAAAGCGTCTCAATGCTTTCCTTGTCGATCGCGCCGTGAGCGATATAAAAGTAAGTGGTATAAGCGAGGATGTTCTCGAAAGTGACAAGCTCCGCGATTTCATCGAACGTTTACTGTCCTACCAAGACTCAAATAATAAACTTGAACGTCGCTTTGATATCAAAGTTATTAACGAATATCTGGAAAGCGGCCTTTCCCTTGATGACCTAAACGATGCGTCCAATCTAGAAAAAATTGCCGAAAAAGTTCGTGGAAATCTATCCAAGAAATTCTCGAAAACCCGTTGGGACCTGCCCGAAATTACGAAAAATTCTATCGGTGAATTTGATACGCTGTGGTCAACACGCGTTTCTGGACGCCGCGTAGAAACAAAGATTAATCGCGCGCTCGTTCAATCCACCGACTTTGAACTTCTGGCAAGTGTCTGGCGAGATATGAACAAACTCGGCCTTCCTTTAAAGGTCGATGATGGCAAAAGTGTTGAGTCTTTCACCGCAGTTATGCCGCTTTTGAAACATATTTTGGACTATGGTAAAAAAGGTCAATCTATCCAGCGTTATAAGGGATTGGGCGAAATGAATCCCGGACAGTTGTGGGAAACGACGATGGATCCTTCGATTCGTTCTTTGCTCCAAGTGAAGATCGACGATGCGCTCAAAGCCGACGAAATTTTCACGGTCCTCATGGGCGATATGGTTGAACCAAGGCGCGATTTCATCGAGAAAAATGCGCTTAGTGTACGAAACCTAGACGTATGAGCGTCCTTCATCTACTTGAAGGTCCACCCGCTGAAGCGCTTATTCGAAATGCGCAATCCTACCGCTACGCAATCAACAAACCCGTCATCTTAATCGCCGTCGCATTCGCCAGTTTTTGCTTTGCGATCTGCGGATTTCTTTATCTGAAAACACCCCTCGATGAAGTGCAAATGATTTTAGCCTTCGCTGCGGCCCTTGTGGGGGGAAGTTATTTCTCGCTGCGCTCGATCTACTGGTGGTCCTTTGTCTCCGAGCGCGTCGTGGCCATAAGTGATAATATGTTTATCGTCGGCAAAAAAGACAAGGTATGGGGCATCGATTGGTCGATCCTTGATGTCGACGCGATGGGTATTGAAAATATGGTTCTCTCAAAAATGGGCGCACATTTCGTTGTCAAGGTCGCTGGTGAACACATCAAAGTCCCTCTCTATGGGGCAATGTACTATCTCGAAGATCTAGAAAAATTTATGGGTGATGTTTTAGCCCATGTTCATGTCGAACCAAATAACGAAGATGATGGAGAGCTTTGAACACCTTCGGACCATACGAATTAATAAAACAAATCGGTGTTGGAGGAATGGCCGAGGTATGGCTCGCCAGAGATAAAAATAAAAATCTGTGTGCAATAAAACGCATCCTGCCCCATCTTAGCAAGGAAGAAAGGTTCATCGAAATGTTTCTCGATGAAGGCAAAATTGCCGCCAAATTTGACCATCCCAATATCGTCGAGATCCACGATGTGGGCACCATTGATAATGTGTCTTTCATGGCGATGGAATTTCTTGATGGAGGCGATCTAGCTGATATTTTAGATTGCATTGAAAACACAACTTTTCAAATTCCTATCAATACCGCACTGGAGATCGTCGCGCTGGCGACCGACGCCCTGGGTTATGCGCATCGCTTCAAAGACAAGGGCGTTCCGCAAAATATTATCCATCGCGATATTTCTCCGCACAATATTCTTATCACCAAAGAGGGGCGAGTTTGCCTTGTGGATTTCGGTGTCGCCAAAGCCATCGATAGACACGCGAAAACAGAAACCGGAATTGTAAAAGGTAAACTTTCCTACATGTCTCCAGAACAAGTTCAACAAGAAGAGATGGACCATCGATCCGACCTTTTTTCGATGGGCGTGGTGCTCTATGAACTCCTCACCTTGCAGACCCCTTTTGGCCGAGAGCTCAAAGCCGTCAGCGGTATCCTGCATATGCCCACACCGGACCCACGAGCGTTACGTCCCGAACTTGATGCCTCCATTGTTCAACTTATTTACACGGCACTCGAAAAATCCCCCGATAAACGTTTTGCATCCGCCTTTGAAATGGCCTCAGCCATTCGGTCTATACAAGCGGCTTTCTACCCCAAGGGGGGGCCAAAACTTATTCGTGATTTATACACCAAGGTTGCTGCTATTCCGCGGCCGCCCGATCCCATCTTTCAAGTCGATGACTCTAAGGCGGCTCTTTTCTCCCAAACGACAAAAGAAAATGATCAAAACCAGATCATAGACGGGCCTGTCGTAAACACAAAAAATAATAAACTTACCTACCTTATCGGTCTGCTCATCCTCGCTCTCTTATCGGGTTGGGGAATATATGAAATTTCAAAAGACGATACACCTAACCCGACACTTGCGAGGGCCTCCGTTGAAAAAAAAGGGGAGATAGAAAGGGTTACAGAAACGCCTGCTAGCGAAACCCCTCTTTTTAAAAAAATCCTAGCCACACTTTCTCTTAGAACGCATCTACGACAACCACTCAGCCTTACTCACCTTGAAATGAAGAAAGTGCTCAATTATCGAATTGGCGTAGATACCCAAAATTACCTCATCGATAAAAAGGTAAATAGATTTACGAATATTTTCGAAGATGAACCGAATGAGAAAACTTCCCTTATCGATCCGGGTAATCCAAAAGCGAAGTTTAATTTACGAACGACCCTGGCCGAGCGACGTCAACGACGTAAAGACGCCAAAGACCTCCGGAAAATTCGTGCGGAACGCTTACGTAAGAAAACGTTGGCGGAACGAAGAAAAAAGAAAAGAAAACAAAAGAGAAAAGATAAGCTTATCGATAAAGCCATCCCGAGCGGAATGTAATACTAGATTCCGGCAATCTGAAGGTAGGGATCGAGGGTTTTTACATCACGAATAAACTGCTCTTCTACGATCTCCAGGTGAGGATCCCAAAGCGGTCCTGTTTCATATATTTTTGAACCCTCATGCACACGGTATATGAAGGTAGCCACCTCGGGAATCGCTGAACGATCGGCAAGTAGATTCTGCCGTTCGAGGGGATACTGGTTGCATATTGTTAGCCAGGTAAAGAAGGTGAGAACATGTTCAAAGTCGCGCAGATGAAGTTGGGTTCCCGAACTTGCAAAAAGAAAAAGGTCGTTCATCACTTTGCGCATAAGGCGAGCACGGCCCAATTTTGAATCGTGGAAAATACGAACACCCGCGTCGATAAACCAATCCGGTGAAAGATTCATTCTTGTGCGAATGATATCGTGGAGTGAGTCCGTCCCCGCACTCGTTGGGAATTCTTCTTTCATAATCCCTTGCAGTGCGCGCTCGAGTTCGGTGCCGTTACGTTCCGGCAAATTAAATCGCGTCGAAAATATTTTCGCCAAATATTGCTCTGCATCAAAGGCGTTGACATGGTAGCGATTTTCGATTGAGGTACGGACGATGGCTGGATCGAGTCCCGCGTAAATCGTTACAGGTGCGCCAGCTGAGGCTAGAAAAATAATGCTCTCAATAATTTGAACCTGCGCGCCGGGGGCGCAACGGTCCAGATCATCAATGCAAATAAGCAAGCGATTGCCATATTCTGCCTCTTCGGAACTAATGGAATGTCCGACCAGATCTGAGAAGGCCTCGCCCAATTTAATCATGGGGTCGTTCCATTCTAAGGTATCGCTATTGGATTTTTTATAGGTCCCCATCAAGGATGGTAAACCCATGATGGCACCGCCGATGATCGGATTTCCGGATGCCATCAAGGCCGCACCTCCGGCTTTTTGCAGGAACGCGAATCCGGCCGAGACCATTGTGTTGAGTGCTTTTTCCCTTTCCCCTTTTCCGAGTTTTAAACGGTTTACTAAAATGGATGCGATCGGCGAGATCACGTCCGGTACACTCTGACGCCAGGGGTTTATCCAAATCGGATAGTATTTTTCTGCGTCTTTTTCTTTTCCTGCGAACTCGTCGAGGCGACGATTTCTTTCTTCAATAAAGATACGGGCTAGAAGATCGGTCTTTCCCGTTCCCCATCCTCCTTGAATTGCGATGACACTTCCGGGAGCGAGCTGACTAGCGCGTTGATGAAAAATCGTGGCAAGCTTGTCGTGCTCGAACCAATCCTTTGGAGGATTCCAATCTGAAAGAAGCTGTTTTTGGGTAAAAAAATCTCGTCGAATATTTTTCATGATGGGGTCGCGCCGAGTCTATAAATAGTAAACCAGCTTAGCTTTTTGCGATATTTTCCGCAAGAGCTAAACACTGTGCCATGATCGTCACTTGGGGATTGACACCCAGCGCGGTCGGCAACAAGGAGGCGTCCATGACGTAAAGACCTTCGTGATCGTGGGTACGGGCGTCTTGGGGTCGGACCACATTTTCCTTTGGGTTCTCGCCGATTCTACACGTTCCCATCGGGTGGCTAGCGTACAAATCAAGCGCCGAAACTTTCGTAATGGAACGAATAAATTGTTGGCAAGAATTCCACGAGGTAAAAAATTGGGAACCATAGACCTGGGGACGTACACCTTTGGCACCCGCTTCAAAATACATTTTTGCTACGAATTCTATCCCTCGCTTGAATTTTTGGAAATCACGATCGATGAGATGGTATTTAATATCAGGGTTTTTATTCCCTTTGGATGTCACACTACCCGAGGAGTGGTCGCGAACCAAAATCCCACTTCCGGCAATATGTTTGAAATCCCGAAGGAAGTCCGATGCCGCCGCACCGATGCGACTCGTCTGGGTCAAGAAGGCTTCTGGCGGAGCAGAGAAGGTTTCGGCTAGAATTTCGGTCTCGGTCGGATGATAGGCGAAGTAGCCCTGCGTGGCGCCCGACCAAATACGAACTTCTTCCTCAAACTTTGCCAGTACCGCTGAGCCGGGTTGAATGTGTAAATTCTTTCCAACCATTCCCGAGCTCATCGCAAGGTTATTGTTCTGCAGAAGCAAGGGAGTATAGATGGTCCCCGCCGAGAGAATGACCTTGTCCGCGTGGATAGTAAATTTATTTACCGCTTTTAAGGAATCAGGATCAATAATGTTTCCACTCACCCCGATCGCTCGACCGTCTTTCATCAAAATATTTTCTACACGCGCATCGGCGAAGAGCCTTGCGCCTTTTCGCATCGCTTGGGGTAGCCAGTTCAGATCCGACGACGCTTTGCCACCGACCGGACACCCTGTCTGACACGTACCACAACCGGCGCATCCTGGCGTATTTCTGGGCATGTAGTCGTGTGTCACGCCGCCCATTTTGGTGAAACCGCGGCGAGCAATTTCTGTATTTGTCCCACCGATAGATTTCCTGGTTGGTGCCACGCCGATGGTTTTCTCGACGGTGGAAAATAAAGTTTCTCGATCGGACCAATACTCTAAACCTTGAGCTTTCGTCCATTCATCGAGAACGTAGTCGGGAGCACGAAAACAAATACCCGAGTTTACTAATGTTCCGCCTCCCACACCTCGGCCACTGACCAATGGAATGAATGCATTTCCTACGGCGATACGAACACCGCGATCTTGAAAAAGATGTTTTGTCGCGAAGGACTGTTGGCGGCGAAAATCTTTGTGTTGCCAGAAGCGTCCTGATTCCAGAATCAACACACTCAATCCTGCGTTGGCCAGGACAGAGGCAGTAACTAGACCGCCGGGGCCCGAACCTACAATGACCACGTCTACTTTCTCCGCGATCTCTTTCCCCTTGAGATGTTCGGAAGTTTTTAAAGAGGAGCCAAGCTGGGTATGTGCGAAATAGTCTAGGGGTGTCATGTTAGGCTCCGCATCCGAAACGAATGCCCATCGCACTGAGAACCTTCGGATGTTCACAATAGGCCGTGCTAAACAAAAGCTTGATACTTCTAAAACTTCCTCGCCGTTCTGGAATAGAAGATTGGTCCCATGCATCTAAAATTTCTATTCTTTCGTTCAAGGGTCGTGTTCTAAAACGTGCGAAAGTAGAAAGAGGGAAATCGTCGATGGCGTGAAGCAAGACACGAAGAAGATTGGCCGTGGGGCGATCGATAGCGGCGAGATAATCATCGAACAATTCCACGACGCCAACTTGGGAACCTTTGGGTAAAGGATTGTCCCAGTCGTCTCCGGGGAACATCGCGTCTGCGATGCTATTGACGATTTCAACTTCGTCGGCGCTGAGGATTTTATAATTGGGTGCACGTTCGTTATCGAACCAAGAGTAGATTCGTGCACCGCCACCTAAGAGGCCGAGGCCGCCGCCGATGGCGACGTATTTAACAAATTGTCTTCGATTGAAGTTCAAGATTTTTCCAGGTGAGGGCGGACTATTCCGACCCGCTGGTTTTTTTACTTGATTTATGGAAGAGGATCAACACAAACCGCAGAAACTATTTGTGCGCCAGCACAGTTTTTTGCGACTGCTTGGCTAAGACGACAGTTGGCGGTGTCTTCGGTGTCATTGGCTTTCGCTGTTCCTTCAAGAGGAATTGTTCCAGGGCAGTTATTTAGGCAATCGTTGAGCTCACCGAAATCGGCGTTGAATTCGCTTTTACAGGATTCAAAGTATTCGGTGCAGTATTTATCACACACAGTGACGACGTCTTGGCAGGTGTCGATGGTGCTCATGAGGGAGGCGTGCGGACAATGTGTGGCCGGATTTGAAGCTGCCACATCGACGTGATAAATTCGGCATTGGAGGGTATTTCCTGCGACACGCCCTTCTTCAGCAGCGCGATCTTTGAGAATTGAGCAGGTAGCAAAACAATCCTCGTCATTATCGTACAAAGCATTTTTGCCAACACAATTTGCTTTGGCGTCGGCACAATAAATCTGGCAATTCTCACTAGCCCCTTCCCCCGCATCCGAAGAACAGGCACCTAAAAGAAAAGCTAAAAGAGTAAATACAACGAACTTCATATACAAACCTGAGGAGAGTTGTGTAGATTACCGTGAATCAGAAAACATTCAAATAAATTAGCTCAATGCCGATGAGATTAAATTTTCTCGGCTCTTTGCGATGAAGTGGGCGACGCTTCTAACTTCGCTCAAGCGCTCATCCACTTCTTTGGCGAGCGCGACGACGTCATCATCGTCTTTCCTCTCTTCCAAAACTTGCTCCAGCACTTCCTCAATTTGTCGATAAAGTTTATCGCCCGCCGTTTCGACGAATGTTTTCAGCCGATCGCCGTAATCGTGAATGACGTGTAAGAGTTCTTCTTCGACTTTCTGGCTGGCTGATTCAATTGACTTAACGCCAGCCTCGCGCGCCCGGTCTTTTATCTGAGAATCGACTTTATCTTTCAAAAAGAACGCTAAAACAGGAGCGGCGAGGGTGAGTAATCCGCCGACCAACGCGTTAGCAAAAAGGTAAACTGAAACGCCCAGCGCTCCCAATGCAAAAACACCAACATCGTAGGCGATGGTGTCCACTTCCAAGTCTAAATCTTTGCCCACACCAAGTTCGTCCCGTAAGGATTCGACGGTATCGCGTAGGGATTCGTTGGTTATTTGGATGATTTCTTCGGCGAGCTCTTCCAGATCTCCGGCAAGGTTTTCACCTTCTTTTTCGAGGAACCCCTTAAAGGTGTCTTGGATAAAAGAGGGGAGATAGAGTTTTACATCTTTTGCGTCCGCTTTTTCAATTTCCATGGGTAGGGCAGACTGAAAGGCTTCGTTAAAGGTTCTGAGATTTCGTTTCGCGCTCGCGGCAATATCGGAAACTTTCTCGTCGATAAGATCGAGATTTTCGGCGATGAGCTTTCGCGAACTTTCAAGCTTTTCGCTGACATTGGCAATACGTTTTACGAGTTCATCTTTTTCAAGCAAGTACCCTTGCTTTTTTATCGCAAGGTTTTGTTCAAGCATTGTCGCAATGCGAGCACCTCCGCCGAGCGCGCTGTCGAGAATAATGTAGGCGCGTTGGTCACTTAAAAAGTTCGATAGATGATCTTTGAATTTCAAAAATTCCGGTGGTGCCGGTTTTCCCTCGGATTGAAGATCGAGCGCCGCTTTTCCAGAAAGGGCAAATAGTTGGACCTCACCGATCAGTCCCTCCAGACGTTCGCGCGCGTAGCTTTCGACCTCGGCGGCATCATCTTCATCAAGTGCATCAATTTTACCCAAGATAAAAATAATCCGATCGCGGTTGGCTGTTAAAAGGCGATCACGGATAAAGACCACTTCGCTTTTCTTTAAGACTTGGGTGGCGTCAAGAACATAGAGGATCACATCGGCACGTGGAACGTAGCCGTAGGTGATTTCTACTTTCTGCCGAGAAATATCGTTAACGCCTGGAGTATCGACAAGGGTCAAAGACTGATTAAGAAAGGCGTTGGGATGGGAAATTTCTACAAATTCAGGTTCATCTTTTTCGTCCTCGGCATGACGAATGACATCCTCAAGTTCGCTGAGTTCGATTTCATATTTTTCCCCAAACACGGGCTTCACCGAAATCTTTCGCTTTTGGCCATAAACCAGGTGCGTGATAACAGCGGTTGTTGGTGTAATCCCCATGGGGAGAACTTCTTCATTGAGAAGCGCATTCACAATGGTGGATTTCCCATGATTGAATTCGCCAAGAACGACAAGCGTAATTTGCTCCTGGGTCAGCATAGGCAAACGTTCTTCAAAAACTTCTTTTTTGAGAGATTGTAGGCCACTTCTGTCCGCGATTTCACCAAGTTCGGTGAGGAGATCGGCGACCTGTTCGGCAGAGATTCGACTCGTTTCTTTTTGTGTTTCTTCGCTCATTTTTCGCTCAAATAACTTTGATAATGTCTTCAACTTCTCGATCAATTTCGTCTAAAGGCCGTCCGCCTTTCTCTCCGATCAAATTTCTATAATAACTTGATTCGGCAAAGAGTTTTAAGGCTTGGATCCGTTTGGGAAGGTAGGGATGGGTTTTGGTCAGTTCGGTCAGGCGACCCCACCCCTCTTTGATGTCTTCAAGTTGAGACACGAATTCATCGACGTCCATTTTCGGGTACATTTTTTGACTTCCCAGTCCCATTCTCATGATCGATTCTAAGGCCACCTTTTCATCGCGACAGCAGATCAATCCCGCACGATCGCAGGTAATTTCACTACGGCGACTCCACGCGTTTAGCGCCAGTCCTGCGGGCATACTCGCCCACTTTACGACAATACCTAATCCATTGGCCAATTGCTTGGCCGCACTATGGTAGACGACGTGATTATTTTGAATGTGCCCACTTTCATGCCCCAGTACGAAGAGCACTTGTTCATGGGTAAACGAATCGACAAGCGCTGAATTGACAACGATAAAGGATTCGGTGTTCGTTCCGTAGGTTCCAGCATTAATCGTTGGATTATGGGTGACGTAAACGGTTGGAACAACGATTTTTAGAATTTTTGCACAATGTAAAATTTGATCGTGAAATGCTGGAAATTGGCGCGAGTTTACGCGCACCGCAGTTCCTAAAAGATCGGAACGTTGGAAGGTTTTCCAAAATCTCACCGATGCTTCTACGACCATGCGAACAGGGGCTAAGCGTTCTAATTTTCGGAGAACGCGTAAGTCGCCGGAGAAGGCATAATCACCAAAATTGCCGCGCTCTTCGGCAGTTCCACTTGGGCTTTTCTGTTGGTCAATATAGTGTTGAAAATCGAATGTCGTCATTGGAAATCCTATTTCGTGATTACGAATCGTTTTTTGGTTACGCGTTTCTTTGCATCCATTGCCTGAACGGAAATACGAAAATCGCCTTTGCAAATCATGGGCGGATCCCAGGATGTGGGTGGCTTCCATTCAAAAATATCATCCACCTCCGCACCGTCCCCAAGGGTCATGGACACACCGTTAACGGAGGCAATGAAACTATCAACGACAAGATCGCGATCTGGATCGCTGATATTGACCGTGATTTTATCAACGAGAGGGAAGTCGAAATTGCTATCCTCTTTGCAAGATACTCGGGCATCTTCAACGGCCGGTGGAATCGGTGGAGGAACTTCTTCCTCTTCACATGAAAGGCTTAGAAAGAGGAAAGGAATCGTCACTAAAAGGGTCCAACGCATGATATCTCCGAAAGACTTTCGTTGTAAAAAGATAACTTCGGCTACCTTAAGAAAATTCCTTTAAAACGTCGAGCACGATTATTTAAAAGGTATCGTCTTGTGAGTGTTCGAATTTGAAATCTAAATTGGAATGGTTTTCTTTGTAAGATCAAAGTTTGAAAATCGAAATATATTGGTGACGAGGCCAACAACCCTTCGGAACGGATTTGAGCATGTTGTGTGACGATGAAATCGTACATGCGAAGGAGCCCTAATCGACCAAGAAAAACACGTGGATACAAAATCGAAAATCCGTTAATGTTTGGCAACAATTTATTTGTTGTACTTGTTTGAATTCAGGAGTCATGAACAACAAAGACACGAATGTCGTTAATAATGAGGAGTAGACATGTTTAAATATGTGACACCAAATCTCGATCGAATTCTATCAAGTTTAGTGTTCACTCTTTCCATTTTTGGATGTGATTCGGAAAAGTCCTCTTCGCCCGTCGTTGAAATTGACCAGTCGTCGTTCGAAGATATGAAAATGCGCGCCCAGGACGTGAGCAAGGATCTCGTTGAACCAGAACCGTGTGAAAGCGATTGTCCCTGGCCGAAATTTTCCGGCTCTGAAATCGTGTTTACGAATATCTTTGATTTTGAGGGCACTTCCGTGACATCGATTGCAGCTGATCCGAGTGTTATCCATACCGGTTTTCGATATGAGATGTTTTTTACCTGTATAAATTATGGACTGGGGGATCCTCCACCGACTCAGCTTTGTAGCGCATTCTCTTCCGATGGACGAAATTGGACCCAAACTCCCGGTCCATTTGGTGGAGGTATTCTCTCTGGTGAACAAGGCTCCGGAGCTTTTGCTCTGGAGGGCGTCGATACTGTCTATTTAGGGGTGGATGGATACGCACTTTTCTATTCCACTTACCCCGAGAGTGCGAATGCCGACCCGGTTTCCGGATATCCAGCGACGCTGAGATTAGCAACTGGAACCTCGGTGAATGGTCCGTTTGTGCCTCTGTCCGAGTCGCCATTACGTAAAACCCCAAGTGGACCAGATCATGACGCAATCTATAGTCCAAGTAGCATCCAAACTTCAGAGGGGTGGCAGATGGTTTATGCCGGACATTGTTTTCCGCGACAAGGTGTGGATTGCCCACTGACAGCAGGAGGGGTCTCACTACTTTTTGCGAAAAGCCCTAACCTTTTTGGACCGTGGGTGAAAATTGATCCGCCTGTGTTTGGAGAGAATCGACCTGAATGGGCTGGAATAATGGTAGCTGAACCATCGTTAGTTAAAGACCAAGATTTTTATTATATGTTCATCACTGGGTTTATTGCCGGTCCAGACGGAGAAAAGCCAAACGCTATAGGAATGGTTCGAAGTCGAACGCTTGATGGTCCTTGGGAATGGAATCCAGTTCCCATTATCGAAAAAAAAGAAACGGAAATTGGTGTTGTGGCTCCAAGTGTTGTGGTCCGCGATGGAAAGTTTCAACTTTGGTATACTTCCATTGATAGCGAGGGAATCTATAGGATCGCCTATTCTGAATCGAACTGACCAACGAATTTTCTAGCCGGTTCAATACAATTGGAGGTTTTAAGATTCCTTACGAAGAGTGGTTTCCTTAGACTCACATCGAGCGGAAATGGGACCGATCACGTGAATCAGAAGTAGGATCTTTAAAACAAATTACAAACACCTAACAAACATGGTTCCACGGGAATTCTTTTGAGGCGTTCTCGAGACCAAGCAAGGAATCTATCAAAGACAATGCCGAGACTCTAGTTATTCAACCTCGAAGCTAAGCGTCCAAGAGACAAGTTTTCCAACGTCTACAGCCGCGCTATCAACGATGTGAAGGGTATATTCTCCAGAAAGCACCTCGCCTTTTAATGCATCAAGTGCTTTGGAATCAATAATCACGTTCGCTTGAGCATCGGCGCCTTTATAGACCTCGATGGTCTTCGCGCCTTTTGAAAGCGTGATGCTAAGGTCGCCGCGGTAGGTGTGCTCGACGTTGAGATTAATGAGTGCTTTTGCGATCTTACCGGGCTCATCAATCACGATGTTATCAAACGCGCCTGAAGCGTCGTTATCAGGAATGGCCATATTGGGAGTTGATGTTTTCGTGACCGATTTTTGATTGTCATTTCCAGACGAAAGTTTCGAGCCGACCAAGGCAAAACTGCTTTTCGCGTAACCATCGATCATGATGTGAATCACACCAGCGCCGGCGAGTTCTACACGGCAGGTTTCATTTGAGCCTGATTTATAAGGACGACAATCGTAGTTCGCTTTCGTTGGTTCTGAACCCACTTTGACGTAAAGGTCGGCGTCACCGGTACCGCTTAAGACGAATTCGTAAACGCCAGCTGCGAGCACTGGAGTCTGGAAACGAAGATTTGCGCCACGTGCAAGATCGCCGCTTTCTTGCAAGCCTTTCCAATCTTTGTCTGCGTTATCTCCGCCACCAGGAACGAAGGTATTGTCTTCTTCGCCGGAAACGAGAACGACTTGTGCCGAATCAACGCCGCGAAACATTTGCTCGAAGGTTTGAGGGTCGTCATATTTCATAAGACCGCGAATCAAAGAAATGGTGTCGCGTTCCATCGAACGGAAGAAGGCAGGCATCGCGTTGGTGATGATGTCCACATATTTTGTTCCTTTAGCATCGTCCGGATTTACACGGGCATGGGCGTCATTTAATGCTGAATCAACGTAGGCATAAGTATCACAACCGTTCATGAAAACGATGGAATATTGACCTTGAATCCAATCGCCTTTGTTGGCAAGAGTACGAATATTTGCCCCCAAACCAGCGTGCCCGCCGTAGGCGATAAGATCGGCAGTTCTTGATAACTCTTCATAACGATCGTTGAAATCTCTTCCCGCGGTTCGAACATTATCGACCAGAAGGGTTGTGATTTTCATCGTTTTTCCGTTCCCAAGTGAGACTTCGAAATTGACTTCAGGATGTTCAACACCAGGGTTTTTTGTCCTGGGCTCAATCGTTGGACTCATTCCTCTCAATTCACGTTTCATCTTCTTAACGAATTGATTGTATGCAGATATACCAGCATCGGAACGGGTAGTAGCGCCGTCCTCGTATTTTCCAAAAATGGCAACGATGTTGAGAACATCATCTTCATAAATTTTGTGGTATTCAGGATATTTCCCTGTGGTGTTGATTTCACTCACACTCACATTCGCCGTCGCAGTATAGACGTCTTCGTCGGCGAGCTCGCAGTTACGAGCTGTAGCGCGATAGTAATACCACATCGACGAGGTATCAACGTCATGGGCGGAACGGTCGATGCAATCATGGTTGTATTTTTCAGTGAAGGCGTCTTGGGCGCTTCTTGCCATGTCGATCGGGATTTTAAATTCGTAGGTACTTGGAACGTTGCTTTTCTTTCCCCATGCAACAGGCAAAACCACATCGTAGTTGATCCGTGTACGGCCGTTTTCCTGTGCCGTTTCAACGTTGGATAAAATAATCTTATCCAGACGACCGATTGAATTATGCTCGTTGAGGTGACCAATCGTGAAAAGAAGTTGGTCTTCGATTTGGCCGTTGACGTTAAAGCGGGAGTCGCTGAGAAGCGTTCCGCTAAATGCCATATTTAGGAAAATGGCCTGCACGCTAGAATCGGCTTTTCCATCACTTTTGACGAAATCGCTTTCGCTAATATCCAATTTTTCTACGGGCGCCGAGATCTCTTCAGAACATGAAAAGGTAAGGCTGGAAACAAGAGCTGCGGCAAATAAAGATTTAATTTTCAAAATGATCTCCATCAATGTGGTGTAACGAATAATCAACAAAGCAACTTTTAGGCCAAAAAACCTGCTTTAAATCCTCACGCAAATTCGCGCGATTTAAATCTTATTGACGAATTATTGTACAAATTGTCAAGTCCACTTGCCACCAAGTGGGTCTCTCTTTGCACGTTTTGGATCCAAAACAGCGCGTAAGAGAATGGAACTAGTTCTTGTTAACGTTGAGAACCAACTGGCGTTTTCCACCGACCATTCCCGGCGCTTCTGGTAGATCGATATGAAGGGTTCCAACGTCGGGGTGCTCCTTAATGATCTCTGGTAATTGCTTTACGATTTGGCGAAGAAGGTCTTCATATCCTTCGGGGGCACGTTGTGCTTCCCCGAAAAGATCGTCCAAAAGCGCACGAATATCGATAGGCTTGTTGGGATTGATTGGAATATTTTGAACAGGATTAAGGAAGCCGTAAACGTAGCCAGGCAAACGCGCGCTACCTTCGGTGTCTTTGCGCAACTCCAAGGCTCGGTCTTCTTTTCCCATGATGTCATAGGCTGAGGCTCTGAGCGACCAGAGGTCGGGAAGATCTCGCGCATTCTCGACTTTCGATTCCGCTTGCTTAAGTAAGGCGATCGCCTTCCCACCATCAACGCCGTGCGCAATCACCGAGGCCGCTGCTTGAAGGTAACCCCAAGGCTCGTCAGGAATCAGCGCGATCGCCGTCTCTGCATCTTCGAGAGCCGCCTCGCTGGCTTTTGAAAGCAAAGAAAGTTGGCTCCTCAAGATTGCGCCGGGCGCTACAAATTCAGGCGTTTCGCCTTTTTCAACCAACCAACCTAAGGCTTCCATCGCCGGATTGGTGCGTTGGTGCAAAGCATGGATCCTCGCCAAATTTAATCGAGACTCTTCGTCTTCAGGGTCCATTTGAACAGCGTGGTGAAGATCGCCCTCAGCGATTTCAATATTGCCCAAACGTACGTGAATTGAGCCTCTAATCGCGAAAGGTTGACCGTCTTGATCGTCGGCCTCAATAATACGATCCAAATCCAACATTGCCGCGTTGTAAAATCCCATATGCTCATGAACGATCGCGCGACCAGTAAGCGCATTTATCAAGTCAACATCTTTTCCAATCGCCGCATTAAAATACTGGCGAGCACTTTCTGGATCGTCGTTGTAGAAAGCCGCGTAACCGCGACAACTGTAGGTTCGCGCTTCCCATTCTGGATCGTCGATATTGACGAGTGCTTTTTCGCATAGCTCCAAACTCTTCGCATACTCCTCTTCTTCAAGCGCGATTTCGGCTTTCAAAACGGCCAACTCAAATGCGTTGGGGTGATCTTCAAAGGCATTTTTTAAGGCACTTGTTGCAGAATCTACATCACCATCAAAAAGGGCGTCTTCGATGGTTTCAACATATGAGGAGAGTTCGGTCATTCTATTTCCTTTGTCTTTGGCTCGGCTTTCTTACACCTATTCTTTGTCCAGGGATAGACTTTTGAGTAAGAGGGCGACCAAATAATTTGACAACCATTCTCGCCGAGGTCGAAAAAGAAAGGGCTGACTCATTCGAATCAGCGTTTGTAACGTAAAAACAGGGGAATAATGAAAAGGTATAAAATCGAAAACTGGACCTATGAAGATATCTGTGAATGCAAACCACCGGAGGGCGAAGGTTTTGAACTTCGCTTTCCTGTCAAGGTTTTGGAGAGCCTTCGAAAATTAACGTTTTTTAGAGAAGAGGGGCAACATTCTCAAAGTCGATTCGCATTATTAAAACGCGTAGGTATTGATGAAACTATTTTCCAAAGTGCGCATTTTTCAGCCTTTGGGTTTCCGCATATTTTAGAACATTCAACGCTTGATTTTTCGGATCCAAAGACGTGGCAACAATTTACGAAGACTTCAGGCAAGGGATGTGAAAAATGGGTTTTAAAAACGCTCAAAAACGCGCATTTGGACTGTTTTGAGGTGGAATCAAATCCCGATGGTGGACTCAGCACTTGTAGCTTACTCACTGGAAAACGTAGAGATCTTCATCTAAGTTTTTTCGAACTTCCACTTCGCAAAGGAGATTATTTTCTAGGAAGATTGTTCGAGACCCCGAAAGGAAATTTCGTAACTTTTCCATTCGTTCTCACAAAAGAAGATGCCCTAGAATGTGTAACAACCTTGCAAAATATTTATGTGAGATCAAAGAAGGTTTCTTGGAAAAGCTTCATGAAAAATGAGGGTGCGATTTCCTGCTTGTCTTTCCTCGTGGGTTTATTGAACACGTCCTTGTCCGCGGACATGGCATTATCAGGGCTTGGCCCCCATGCCTTGGTTTCTCTACAAAATGCATTTTCGGCTTTATCTGGGAACGTGGAATGCGAAAAATGCCTGTATGAAGGATTTACAAAAGAAGGGTGGATGTATTCCTTTG
>JALSKP010000725.1 GCA_026988815.1 Myxococcales bacterium
AGGGGAAAAGAGTGAAGGAGGATCCAAAGATAGGTCTTGGGTATCTAGAAAAAGCCTGTTCTTCTGGTCTTCAAAGCGCATGTTATATGAGCGGAAAAATTCTCTATTGGGGAAGGAAGGTGAAACAAGATGTAAAACGCGGCGATACACTGATGAAGGGCGCCTGCGAAAAAGGTGAAATGGACGCTTGCGAAGTTTTAGGGAAAATCGCCGAGTCTGGCTTGTATTGTAAACAGGACTACAAACTTGCGCGCACCTATTTCGAAAAAGCATGTGAAAATAAGCACGCTAGTGGTTGCAACGAATTAGGCGTCCTTTACGGGCGTGGTAGGGGAGTGAAAAACGACGATGTATTTGCGGCAAAGCTCTATGATAAATCGTGTAAACTTGGCAATGTTTTAGGATGTGCGAATTTCGGATTTCGCCTGACTTTAGGTCGTGGGGTGAAACAAGATATTCCAAGCGGCTTGAAGTATTTAAACGAGTCGTGTGAGGCCAACGACACAAGTGGCTGCAAATATTTGGCCGACTTCTATGAGAAAAAAGGGGATAAGGTCAGTCAGAAAAAGGCAGAGATGTTTTTTGAAAAAGCGTGCAAACTTGGCAATAAAAAGGCGTGTCTAAAAACGAAGAAGTAGAAGTATAGCGCAGCCTAAAAACTGCGTGTTTCTATAGATCTAAAATCGTAAATGTGCCTACGATTCGTTCAAGGGATCAACATACGATTTCTAAACTCGCGAATCATTACTTCGCTCACATCACGCTTATAGCAAATCGGCTCTTCGCCGCCAGGTCGACTATAGGCGCTCCTTTTCCCACAACGATAACCGCGTTTGGTTCGATTATAGGGGCACGCACAGTTCCCCGTGTAGGCGTCAATGGATTCCTTTATAATCAATTTACGAATTTTTGCATCTGATAGGACATCGCTTTTCAAAATCTCTTGGGCGACAAGAGGCGACCCGAGGAAGCTCAAAAATATCGAGATGACTAAAATATTCTTCATTTGATATGGGTCCTGTTTGCGCGTGTTAGACATTCTACCTTTTATAAAGGGCTCCGGCCAGGTCAGATGTAGGCGTTTTAAAGCGCATCGATTGCGATTTCCACACGCGTTTCTACGCCCAATCTCAGGGCCTCTGCGCCTACAATTTCTTAACTTCGGTTTGTCTTTAGCTAAAGAATCGCGCGCGTAGGCATCGTGTCGGCGGGGTTACAAAGCGTAGCATTTTTATCTCCCCTGCCACCACTTTGGGTGCCACAAAATGGGTTTATTTGGACGGAGAGCACAGCCTCGCAGGTTGTAATTGGACGAACGGCGCAGACCCTCACCGCAGGTTGGCCGTTTAAACTTGGACGATTAAGGGTAAATCTATAAGGCGCCAAACAATCCGCCGTTGCCGTTGTCGGCGCGATTTCCAAACAATAATTGCCGTGGAAAATATTTTCGGGGTATTGCATTGGCGTACATCTATACCCGTCCTGACATTGACTATCTGAGAGGCAACTTTGACAATGCGTTTTTGATTTCGCCAGTCCTGAAACGCACGTGTTTTTCGTATTCTTTTCGAAACTGCAAAGACCCATTGGACAGTCGCTATCTTGCGTGCACTGAACACATTTCCCCTTCGTGCATACTTTTGTGGAGGGAAAATGCGCACAGTGCGTGTCCGTTGTGCACGGCTGGCAGATATTATTAGAACACGAGGAACGCTCAGGTTCACATTGCAAATCATCGGCGCATTCAACGCAAGCTCCGTCCACACAGTACCCGGACTCACAGTCTGGGTCATCAAAGCAGGCAATGCATTTTCTTAAATTTTGATCACAAAACATCGGATCAACACATGAGGGACTACAGAGGTTGGTGGCGGTCTTTTCTGGGTCTGAGTCTTTTGTGCTATCGTGAGTCGAATCTTTTTCAACACTGCCATCACGTTCCTCTTTTATCGGAGCGTTAGACTGAAAAGTATCGCTGAGGTTGCACGCAGGCAGCGACAACAATAACAGAAGAGAACCTAGTTCCAAATTGAATGGAATATAATGAATTTTGCATGGCACTTTATATCGTAGTGTTGGAACGATTTCAAAAAGATTTTCATCGAATAAGAAGGGACCTCGCCGTGCAGAAGGAAGAGTGAAAAAAGCTATTTCAAAATAAAGACGGGGAGGTTAGTGAAGAGCGACCCCTTTTTATAGGCAAATGATGTTAGATAAAGTCAAACAATTAAAAAAAGTGAAAGGTAAACTTGTTTACGATTGTTCGGGGATCGACGTAGGTGAAAGTCATGACATATATGATATTCTACAAGCGTTCTTATTCGAAAAGGGCAGTGAATTTTCGATCCGGGATGTATCTGAATTTCACGGTTTTATGACGGCGCTAATATGCGCACCCAAGCCTATTTCTCCTTCTATTTGGCTTCCCTATATTTGGGGCTCTAGAGACGCGACGTGGAAAAGCAAAGATGATTTCGCCTCTTTCTTCCAAGTTACACAACAAATAAATGATGAAATTGTGGGAGGTTTAGGATTGCGATGTTTTGAACCTCTTTTTTTGTTTGATGAAGACGAGGTGGCCCTGCCAAAATTGTGGTGTGATGGCTTTTCTCGCGGTGAAGAGCTGTGGAAAGGCGAGAAGAAAGATGCTGAATTTATTGACGAACACACCAAAGCCATCCACCTGTTTTTCTCGGAGGTGGATAGTGCTCCTTTTATCCAAGGCTTCAAAGATATTATCGTATCCAAGGGTGTCGATATCGAGGGCGAAGACGTCGGCGGGCTTCTCAAAAAGGGGTACGATATAGTTCTTGCCCAAATCGTGGATGAGGTACAAGCGCTGTATGACCGTGTTCGCCTTGTTCATCTGGATACTCCCTATTTCGATATTGAACATGCCGTTGTCCGGCGAACACCTAAGGTCGGACGGAACGAGATATGTATTTGTGGGAGCGGAAAAAAATTCAAGAAATGCTGTCTAAAAAATACAGGTAGGTCCGTAATATGATTATTTTCGGTGGGATCTAAAAACGAGTTTGACTGAATTTCCCTGATTTAGATCACGCGAAAACCTTAGAGACCTAAGCGGTGTTGTGTTATTGGAGGATTTAAGCTGTTTTCAAAATTAGTAAGTATGGTTATCATATTCAGTTCTCTTGAGGATTTCCAGAGTGGAATTGAGCGATTGGGTTTGTAGTTTCCCATAACAATTTTAGTCGAACATTGGCGTTGTTTTCTAGACGATTGAGGCTACTTGAAGAGATCATTGAGTTTGGATTTCGCCTTTTCGATTTCGGACTCGGTCGCATCATTGTCGAGAACGCGGACCGAATAATAGGCGCAAAAATTAGCGCGTTCTTTTTTATAGACGTGCTCGGCCATGGGTTCTTTGCACTCGGCCGAGGTGTTGGCATCGTAGTGTCGACATTGTTTGCAGCATTTCAAATCCGCATCGCAATGGGTGCAATAGTCGCCGCGGTGCAGCTCCTCAAATTCTCGCCGTTCGTTGCACGACCAACAGGTTAAAACATAGGCCATCGGTTATCCTTTAAGATGCTAGAAGTTCTTTGAAGTGAATAATGTCTGGGAATAGGGAGGTAAAGTGGGCGAAATAAAGCTGCCTGGCAAGCAAACGTTTATAGTTTTTCGAACCTCGAACGTCGGAGATTGGGGAAATTTCGGATTGTAGAATCTCGGCGCTTTCTTGGATCGTCTGGGTGCAAATCGTTTTGCCAGCCAAGAAGGCATTGGTCTTGGTAAGTAGCAAAGGTGTAGCGAAGACGCCGCCCAGCGAAATATAGGCCTTGCCAATGGTGTGGGTATCATCGAGTTCGAATCGCGCGCCTGAACACACCGTCGCGATGTCGAGCTCTTTGCGTTTGGATACCTTTTCGAAATTTACACGTGTCTTATCGTCGCCTAGCCAGAAGCGAATTTCTTTTAAGATCTCTCCTTTTTTGAGATCTGTTTTTTTGTAATCGATAAAGAAGTCGGCCATCGCGAGGTCCCGATTCTGACCATCTAGTGTGAGAGTTAGCGTCGAATTGAGCGCGAGGAGGATTTGCGTCATGTCACCAATAGGAGACGCATTTACTATATTTCCACCGAGGGTAGCGCGATTACGAATAGGAAGGGAGGCGATAAGTTGAAGGAAATTATCAATATTTGGAATCAGTTTTCGCACGTGTGAAATTCTACCAAAGGCTTCAAAATCGGTGAGCGCGCCGACGATAAGGTTGTCATCTTCTATACGAAAACCTTTGAGTTCTGGAATACGATTTAGAATCTCAACCTTTAAGGAAGGGATTTTTTCCCCTTGTTGTACATAAAGATCTGTCCCACCGGCGATGAAAATATCGGTATTTGAGGTCGGTGGTTGCGCATCGATGCTGGCGACCTTAGCGGCCATGTTTTCTAGATAAGGTGGAAGAAATTCCAGATCGATTAAAGCAGGAATCCTTTCGATGGCTTGTTCAAGCTTATCGTTTTCTTTGAGCAGGGCGATGATTTCCTCGCCGGCGCGTAAGATCGATGCGTAGCCGGTGCATCGACAGAGGTTTCCGCTGATGGCACGTTTAAAGGTATCCATCGAAGGCTCTTCCTCGCTCATGAAAAACGAGCTCATCGCCATAATGAAGCCGGGCGTACAATAGCCGCACTGAGAACCGCCAAATTTAACCATCGCCGATTGGACGGGTGAAAGGTTATCCTTGAGCGAAAGCCCTTCGACGGTGAGAATATGTTTTGCGTGCGCATCGCCTAGGGGCATCAGACAAGAGGTAATGGCATCGTAATGTAGTTTACCATCTTTGAGATCCCCTACGAGAAGAGTGCATGCGCCGCAATCCCCTTCTTTGCATCCTTCTTTGGTGCCCTTTAAGGCGTTTTTGCGAACAAAGTCGAGCAGCAGCATCCCAGGACTTTCATCCGTGGAAACGAGAGTATTATTTAACCAAAACGTAGTTTGCACAGCGACCTCAAGTCCTAATCTAGGTCCGCATTTTAGGTAGATTTTTGCGTACGTCAATCGAACAGCTCGCAATCGACTAAAGAAGGTTGGATTTGGTTTTTGATTTTGGTAGAGGATCGAAATCCATAAGGGTAGAAGGAAAAATGAAAGCTCTCATCCAACGTGTTCAAGAAGCCAGTGTCGAGGTCGAGGCGTCGATCATTGGAAAAATTGGACCCGGTTTGTTGGTCTTTCTCGGTGCAGGCGAGGGGGATTCATTGCAAGACCTGGACTATATTTTCAATAAAATGATTCATTTGCGAATCTTTTCTGATGATCAAGGGAAAATGAACTTGTCTTTAATGGACGCGAAAGGTTCGATTTTGGTGGTAAGCCAGTTTACTTTATACGCGAATACGAAAAAGGGACGTCGGCCAAGTTTTAACGAAGCGATGAAGCCAGATGCGGCCAAAAAGATGTACGAATCCTTCCTCGAAAAATGCGTTGCGGCGGGTATTGAAACACAAAGTGGATCTTTTGGCGCTGATATGAAGGTCGCCCTTGTTAATGATGGGCCCGTGACGATTATGCTGGAGTCTCAATAGAAGGATTGGTAACTGCCGATTGTGTTTTTCATAACACCACAAAGGGGCACCATTTGATTTGTGTTGGCGAACTGTGTAAAGATGACGGCCGAGTCATTTCATTGTGTTGTATATGGGTTTAGGAGTTCAGATGAAAGCATTTTTTTTTATGTTTATAGTTTTGTTGGGATGCGAAGGTGGGGAATCAAAAAAAGATAAATGGGCTGAAGAGGATGTTTCCCGCGATCTGAGGGAGCCAGATCTTGGAATAGACGTCAACATGACGGAGCGAGATCAAGGCATAGACATTCAATCTGACAGCAGCAGCGATTCCTATAGCTTAGACAATCTGGTTGAGTGTACATACAAGACGAGCGCGTCTACGTTCGAAAGTAAGGAAACGCTAATCATCATTGGCGAAGACGACCAGAAAGAACTCGGATTTACGCTAGCCCTTTGCGAATATGCAGCCGGTCGTGGAGAATCTAGTCTTTACCGCCCCGACTATTTTGAAGTTCGTTACAAAGGAGTAAAATATCCAGTTGCGTTAAAGGACATTGTCTACGAGAACACCCATCATAGTTGGTTCGATGAACTGAACTCTGATAATGGAAGAGAGCGCTTTAAATGGTCGGCGATATATGATCCGCAACGTCCTGAAGACGTCGAGTTTGTTCATCGCATCTCCGGAAAAATAGGAGATGAGGTTGTGGAAGAGCGGGTCATGAGAGTTCGGTGCGACCTATGTCGTGATTTTCAGTTCATCTCCAAGCGCTAAGAGAGTCGCAGAAAATCTAGCTGAGGTTTAATGAGTCTAAAACAAGGCGAATGCCGGGCTCTACCTTTTTCAACTTTTCCTCATTGCTACGTATTGAAATTCTAAGATTTTGATCGCCGTTTTGAATGAGGTAGGTTTCCACAAAGTCGCCATCAATCCAATCAAACTCTAAATTTCCGGAGATGTCTTGCCCGCCTATATTGGCTTTGACGTCTCGAATTTGGTTGTACACCGAGGGGCGGGAGGTGTCGTCGTTAAGGGATAGTTTGATCGTGGTTGTGCCGGGCAGGAGTCCGAAGAAAAATTTTTCCTCGATAAGAATAACAGACCCTTCATCGTTAATATCCCAATTCCCTGGATAGGAAAAAGCGAGGCGATCGTTGTCATAAACCTTGGGACTATCCACAGCCGGGGCGGTACATGCCGCGGAAAGAAGAAGGAGAGTGAAGAGGTGATATTTCATTTTTCCACTATCCGTCTAAGACTGCGGCCTGTCAATTCCCTGTGAAGGTCGCTCTTTTTTCATTAATCCCCAGCGAGGCCCAGTTTGCGAAATTGTCTTAGGCTTCGATAGATAAAGGGCGCACTTTTGGTGACCGTAATATAGGCGATGATCGCCAGGATATCGTTGATGAGTTTACCATCAAGATCTTCCACGTGGTCTTCAAAGAAGGTCATGAAAGGACCGATGTCTTTATCTTCGAAAAAGAGATAGTCGCCGAATAAAAAGGCCTGCCACGCGTTCTCTCGAACGAAGGCCCCAAGTTCCCTCCACATTTGGATGGAGCTCGCCAGACCGAGGGTGCGGTGCAGATCTTTGAAGGTGTCAAAGAAAGGTCCCATATCCAACTTCTGCGCTTCATCTTGATTAATATAAAGTGGCGGCGCGAGGTCGAATAATTCTTGGGTTTGGGTGCGGTAGGCGCCCATGATAATCATCATCAAATAATATCGCCGCACAAAACCTTCTTCCTCGAAACGTCGCGCCGAGGTGAGGATAGGGTGGGGAAGGGTAAACATTTCTCCACGCTCGCGGATGGTTTGGCCGATGATCTGATCTTCGAGAAAGGGAAGGGATTCTGAAAAGCCGCCGATGTCGTCAAAAAAAGAGGTCCCAATAAGAAGGCCTTGATCACCATTGGTCGCGTTTTTACGGTTGAGTTTCGATTTCTTTTCTAAGAATCGAAGCGCAAAATGAAGCCGAGTATCGACGGTTTGGAAATGCAGAGAAAAATGCCCGGCAATCTTGGTAGAGTTTTTCGCCCTTGCTCGCAAAGCCTGGTGCGCGTCTTTAAGTTGCCGAGTTGAGGAAAACTCGGAGTCGGCGTGCAAAAAGAGAAGCGTATCGGTCTTGGCATGGCGCCGTCCGAGGTTCATTTGTTTACCGCGTCCACGCGCTGAGGTCAGATAGAGAAAGTGTGAACGCGTACAGATATCTCGAATTTTATCGGACTCTGGGGTATCGACTCCGCCGTTGACAACGATCGTTTCAAAACGAAGACCGGTCTGTTTTCCTAAACTTTTGGAAAATTTTTCCAAGGCTAAACCATCGTTTAGAACTGGAACAATGATGGAAAGTTGAGGAGACAATGGTGTTAGTGAGGATCTGGGAAATTAGGTGTTGAAAAATTTACATCGTTCAACAATTCGAAAACGTCAGGCGTACATTTGAGCCCGCTTTGTGGAAAGGCAATCCCCTTTGCATCGAATTCAGCGAGGAATAAAATGGGATCTCCGGCTCGATTGTAGCCCAGTTGAGTAAGGGTACCGGAGGGAATCATTTCCTCGTGTGAGAGATGGATGGCCTCGTTTAAAACGTAATAGCCCTCCGGTTTTAGGCGCAGCAAAGTGTCGACAAAAGCCGGTTCTCGGATCAAATATCCTTTGTCCTGAAAGGACCATCGATTGGCCATGTTGACGGCTGGCAAAAGAATGAGCGGTAGACCTTGTTGAGAATGGTTATGAAAATAAACCAGGAGATTATTTCGCACCCATTCTTCTTTGCCGGGTAGGGCTCTTTGTGTTTTATACAATCCGCATGGCGGTAAATTATTCATCAACATTCCTTTTTGAGGTCTAATAGTTCCGTCTAATATAACTATCTAAATCAGAATTTATTTCCTAGGGGCTTTCGAAACTACCTACGTTCTTGATCGTTTTTTCGTTAAACTCTTCGCCTGTCTTCGGAGTTGCATAGGAACATTTCTATCGCCGCCGATTTTCTTAAGTTCTTTGGGGGATAGAAAATTCATAAAACGAATGGCCGATGCCAAAGGCGTTTTTGGGTTCATGCAAAGTAAGTATTTTATTTCTTTCTTTTTTGTGTGTTCCTTACTTTCAGCGATGTATTTTACAACAGCGTCGGGAATGGCTTTGTTTTTCGCCCATGCACGAATATCAGGATATTTTACGCGAGGACTTCGACAGGCGGCCGAGTGAACGAGGGGATTTGGATCTTTGACCAGGATATTAATTTCTGTCCGAGAGCCGACTGTTGCCAATCGAATCTTTTGCGAAATTGACATCCGACTGATCTTTGAACTGATCGGCCCGGCGTTCAGATAGGTGTCCAGAATTTTATAAGCACGGGCGATATCTTCGATATTCTCGGGAAGAATATCGGCCGATATCATTTTCCGATAC
>JALSKP010000726.1 GCA_026988815.1 Myxococcales bacterium
CGCCTTAGGCACGTACGGACTTGTCTTTCTAGGTGTGGGCTTTACGGTCTTCAGAGTCGGAAAAACTGCCGAAAACAGTGCCGATTACTCAGCGATGAATACGGCAAAGGCCATGTTGTGGTTACCAACAACAAAGAAAGAAAAATACGTAGCCAAGCAGGTTATTGATACTTTCTTTGTCCGCTTCGGCGACGTTCTTTCGGCGGTTTTTGTCTATTTAGGAACGAAAGTATTTACCTGGGAAGTCTCCTTTTTCGGACTGGCAAATGTCATCTTTATCGTCGGGTGGATCTTTATCGCATGGCGGGTTTATGTCGGTTATCAAAAGGGTGGGAATTTTGAAGAAACTTAGTCTCATTACGCTATGTTTAACCTTTGTGGCAGGGAACGCGTCCGGCGAAGAAACGAGTCAGGAACCCCAGACACCCGACATTGAAAAAACAGAAAAAGCGCAAAGTGCCAAAGAAAAAAAAGCGACGGGTGACACGGACAATAGCGCATGGGGAAGCGAAAAGACCTCAGGTTTTCGTCTGGCCATCGATCCCAAGTTGGTACCTGCCAACCCAAAAGTACCCTCGGCCACCAATCTCGAAAGACGCGTCCTACGACCGCCAACCTTGAGCGCGATCGATTATGCTGCCTGGGTTCCCAGGGTCATCTTTTTCCCTTTTCATCTCGTCTTTGAATATGGTCTTCGCTACCCCTTGGGCGTCGTCACGATCTGGACGGAAAAAAACGATATCATCGCAAAAGTAATCGACTTTACTTCTTTTGACGACGGGAATGCGAGCATTACACCACGCTTTTATTTACGATCAGGAACGATTCCTACCATTGGGCTCAACTTCGCCTGGGACAATCTTTTCACAGAAGGAAACGATTATGCCATCGGAGCAGATATTGGCGTGGAAAGGACACTCACACTTGAAGCTCAAACGAAAATACGTTTTTGGGATGATGCTTTTATTGCTAAACTTGGTTACCAATTTCATCGCCGCGTGGATTTTCAATATTACGGAAAAGGCTCCCATACAAGCGATGCTGATCAATCAGGTTTTTTCAGACAAAAACATGCCGGCGAACTCAATCTTTCTTTTCTTCCCAATCGCTTAGGGATAGCTGCGACGAGCGATATTGGTATTCTTGACTACCGTTTTGATTGTACCTGGCGAGAAGAAGAAGAGGATATTTGTGGAGCGGATGGAAAAGCGGGAACCGAGGACGATCTCTACGATCTGGATTCATTACCCTTCTTTAATTCGGGCTATCAAATTCTTCGTTTGAGAGGGCATCTCTTTTGGGAAAGTCGAGATGAAAGACCTGCGTCGGGAAGCGGCCTACGTCTTGATGTCTTTGGCCAAGTGGGAACAAGTCTCAACGATAAGGACGTGAACTTTGTGCGCTATGGAGGAGAAGCCGCCGCCTTTTGGGATTTTTATAAACAACGCGTTGTTGGGCTAAGACTTCGAAGCGAGTTCGCTGAGTCGATATCGCGTAGTGAAATTCCTTTTAGTGAACTTGCAACACTCGGAGGTATCGAGACGATGCGCGGTTTTTCTTTTGCGCGTTTTCATGGTGATTCTTCCCTCATTGCAACACTCGATTATCGCTATCCCATCTGGTCTTTTCTGGATGCAAATCTTTTTTTCGAGGTTGGCAATACCTTTGACGCCAAGCTCGCCGATTTTAAATTCGGCGGTTTAAGACCGAGCGTAGGAATGTCCATCAAAACCGTTTCATCTCGATATAACTCCTTCGATATTACCCTAGCCCTTGGTGGACATCGTTTCGATGATCGCTTCGGTGTTGACGGATTTAACGTCGGATTCGGCACCAATTGGGGGTTTTAATGAAATATGTAAGTTTACTATTGTTGTTGGCCTCTTGTGCTGCTTCCCAAAAAATAAACGAGCCCATTTGGGTCGAAAACGATAAGCAACCTATCGAAGAGCCTTCCCAATATTGGTCGGGATTATATTGGGACGGTGCCGACAAAATTGTTTTCCGACCGCTCTCTCGCGTTTGGCTCTTTGAAGTGAAACATCCTGCACAGAACGTCAATGTGTTGGAAGAAGTGCCCAATTCCTCGTGGTATACCAATCGCCTAGCCCTTGCGCCGATGTCAGCCGAGAGGATGGCCAAAGGACCCTGCCAGAGTTCGATTAATCTTAAAGGACCTCTGATTGTAAAAGGGGGAAAAGTAAACGGCGCCAATCCTGGTTTCCGGGTCAAAGATCCAGCGACAGGATCGAACTATCTTTTGAAATTTGATAGTCCCGATGCCGAGCCCTACCGAGCGACCGCGGCGGACGTCATTGGGTCGAAAATTTACTGGGCGGCTGGATTTGAAACGCCTTGTAATGAGGTTATTTATTTTGATCCCAAAATTCTTGTTCTAGGCGAGGGCGCATCAAAGAAAGATGAACTCGGCAATAAAACGCCCATGTCCCAATCTGATATAAGTAACGCGCTGGCGGGGGTTTCTAAAAACAAAGAAGGCCTGACCCGTGGATCGGCTAGTCTATTTATCGATGGTCGCCCCATTGGTCCTTTTACTTATGAGGGAACGAGGTCCGATGACCCCAATGATATTATCGCACACGAAAATCGCCGCGAGTTACGAGGTTCGCGTCTTCTAGCCGCGTGGACAAATCACTTTGATGCGCGCGAACAAAATACCCTTACCTCCTTTATAAAAGATGAAAGTGGGAAGGGGTATGTGCAACATTATATTATAGATTTTGGTGATATTTTTGGCTCCCAATGGGAAGCCGATCAAATGTCGAGGCGTTTTGGACACGGCTATTATTTCGACGCCTCCCAAGTTGTCATCGACCTGATTTCTTTGGGATCTATTATTCGCCCTTGGGACCTGCAGAAACAATACGATGAAGGTCGTATCTTTGGTTACTATAATATCGAATCTTTTATTCCGCAGGATTGGAAGGCAGGTTATCCTAATACGGCCTTTAATTTTATGGACGAAAAGGATGCCTTCTGGATGGCAAAAATTATCAGCCGATTTGGCGATGAACATATCGAGAAACTTATTGAGGTTGGGAAAATTCCTAACCAAGTTTACAATAAATATCTAAGCGCCATGCTCCGAGGCAGGCGAGATAAGATCGTTAATTACTATTTTAGACGAACCTCGCCGCTGGACAGATTGCGTGTCAAAGAGGGCGTGATATGCGTGGAAGACTTACTCATCACCGGTGGTTTTAGCGAATCCAATGACGCCTTCTACCGTGTTTCTTTCGACGGAAAAAAATGGAAAAATCCAACGCAAGTTGTCGAAGATGGATTTTGCCAGGAGGTCTCAAATCTCGGGAGGGCATTCACGCTTTCGGCTAAGGTTCGACGAGCAGATCAAGTTCAATTCGCCAAAGAAGTTCAATTTCGTTTTCGTTATGACTCCAAGGGTTTGAAACTGGTACAGGTCAAGAGATAACGTCCATGCGCTTCCCTTTCGACCTGAAAAATAATGATGATATCAGAACCACGCTTTTAGGATTTTTTATCATCGGCGGACTCATGACATCCCATGTTATTTTGGAAACCACACGAGACACCCTTTTTCTTAGTGAACTTCCCGCGACAGCTATACCGTGGAATTATTTAGCCATTGCGGTGCTGGCTTTTTTCGTCACCAAAGCGAACGAGAGTTTGTCTAGACGATTTGAAAAAAGGCGCCTCCTTTCCCTCTCTATCCTCAGCGCTGCCGCCCTTACCTCCTTAATGTGGTTTGGCCTAGAAGAGCCTTCGACCTTGATGTTCTATTTGCTCTACATTTGGACGGGATTGATTGCCACGATTTTGGTCGTCCAATTTTGGGTGCTCATGGGAGCCAGTGTTACGGTGACCCAAGCGAAAAAAACATTCGGTATTGTCGCGGCAGGAGGATTGCTCGGCGCGATTTCAGGGTCTGCCATCGCGTTAAGTTTTTTGGACTTTTTCGCCACTAGGCACCTTCTTTTAGTAAGCGTAGGGATTTTATTTAGCACAAGTTTTGTACCTCTCTTTTTTAAGCCCAAAGGGAAGGGCGGCGAGAAGCTTACCCAGTCCTTGCAAAAAGCAAGGTTAGAAAGAAGTCGCCCTTATCTAAAACGCCTTGTGGCTCTGGTTTTTTTAAGTACCTGTGCATTTACGGCCTCCGATTTTCTATTCAAATTCGTGCTTGCAGAAAAATACCAAGGTGCCGAACTCGGTCAGTATTTGGCGAGCTTCTATTTGGTGGTCAATATTTTAGCCTTTGCTTCGCAGGTCTTTTTAACCCAACGATTAATGCGAAAGATTGGCGTTAATTTTTCAATGATCGTTCTGCCTAGCCTGATGATGTTAGGCGCGTTTGGGGTACTCTTGGGACCGCATTTTCTTCCCATGTTACTTTTGCCAGCCCTGCTTTTCTTAAAAGGAAGCGAGGGGGCCCTCAAACATTCGCTTCATCGAACCGCACTTGAGGTTTTGTATTTCCCTCTCCCCAATGATGTTCGCGATCGTTTCAAAGCGATTATTGATGTGCTTGGTCAGCGTGGCGGGCAAGCCATCGCCTCACTTGCTTTGCTTGGGGCCTTCTATTTTTTCGAACCCAATGTGTGGCTCATCGGGGCGGTCATCGTCGTTCTCCTCGGTGCGTGGACGGGACTTGCTGTGGAGATGCGAAAACATTATGCCGATCTTTTCCGTGGCAATTTGCGGGAGCTAAACTTTTCAAAAGAAGAAGCACAATTGGAATTTGATCTCAATGGGTTACAAACCATTTTGGGTGCGCTCAACAGCGAGGATGACCGAGACGTTCTCGCGGCGCTGGCGATTTTCATTAATTACGAGAGGGTTAATTTAATACCCGCTCTCATTTTATATCACCCCTCAAAAGATGTCGTCACACGGACCTTGGAGGCCTTTGTTGATGCAGGGAGAAATGATTTTCTATCGATTGCATATCGCCTTTTAGACGATAGAGATCCCGAAATTCGGTCCGCGGCGTTGAGGAGCATTGGGCGTTTGGAAGATGATGAAAGTCACCTCATCGGTTTCGTTGAAGACGAGGCGCCTGAGCTTCGTGCGACGGCCTTGGTTGGAATGTTGGCCTTTGGTTTTGGCGATCAAGAAGAGTTGCTCCAACGACTAAACGAACTCGCTGTCTTGGAGAATCCAGATTGGAGAATTGCTCTTCTCAAAGCCATTCAATTGCAACCGGTTGAAATATTTGAAAGTGTTCTTCTGTCGATGGGAGATCCGCCACTTGTTTCTGTGAGACTTGAGTTAGCCAAAGCGTTGGGCAAGGTGGGTGCACCGAGCTTTGTCCCCCAACTTTTAAACATGTTACCCGTGATAAGCCTAAGACCGGAAGCGAGAAAGGCGATGATTTCCATCGGCGAACCCGCGTTGGAATGTTTGGAAAATTCCTTAAATGATGAACGCATCGCCCATTCTATTCGCCGTCATATACCGCGTACGATTAGTAAATTTAATCCTCAAATTGCCATTGAATTTCTGACGAGAAACTTATTCTCTCAAGATGACGAAAAGATTTTTTACAAGATTTTACGGGGTCTGGGTCGACTCCGGCAGACGCATCCTCAGCTTGATTTCGATCTAAATGCAATCTCGGTAATTGTGCGTAGTGTGATTGTCGTATCCCTAATGCGTTTGGATCATCTGGTTCAGATTGAAGAGCATCAAAAGCGCGATCTTAGTCTTCTTACTCAGGGCGGAGAAATGTTGAGCCATTTACTATCTCAGAAAGAAAAAAGCGGTGTGGAAATTGTGTTTAGACTTCTTTTTTTGCTCGACCCAAATGAAGATTACGAGCTTCTTTTTAGCTCATTGAAAAAAGGAAGAACGGCGATTGCAGGAAGTTTAGAAGTGCTCGAACAAACCATACCTCCACTCTTTCGAAAATTGGTTTTATCGCTTATCGATTCACCCTCCAATATAGAGCGGCGAGCAGCGGCGTTTGAAAACTTCCAAATAAAGATCGATATACCGACCTATCGAGAAGTTATGAGTTCCCTAAAAAGAGACAATGCAAAAGTACGTAATATTGAACGCAGAGGGATGACCTTCGGGAATTTTAACTCGCAAATACGAGAGAAATCTTATCAAGAAATTTTACGCCTTCTTTTATACGACATGAGCGTTTCGGTACGTGCAGTGGCGGCCTATCACATCGCAGAGTTGAATATGGTCGAACTTTTACCAGTCTTGCGAAAACTTGAAAAAGGTGTCCTCGCCTTGGACGGCGACGCCTTTCGCGAAGCCATCAACACCATGGAAGAGAAGGCGGCGTAATGGATTCAGATTTCCAGAAAATATTATCGATTGGATTGTTTCCGCGCTTTCAAGTCGACAAAGAACAGGTCGCAAAATGGGTCGATAGAACGAGCCATCATCTCTACGAAGCGGGGGAATACCTCGCCGAAGAAGGTAAACCCACAGAGCATATATTTTTCGTAAATTCCGGCGAGGTTGAACTCAGTATTTCGGGGAAAGCGTATCAACGTTTAGAAGGGGCATCCACAGTTGGTTTTTTCTCAGCCTTGTCCAACGATAAAAATGGCCAGGGGATTAAAGCTATCCAACCTACCGAAGTACTGAGAATGCCGATGAAAGCGATGCGTGATCTTCTGGAAGAAAATTTTATGATCAACCAACAACTTTTCCAGGGGCTCTTTGAAGTTCTTTTGAACCAACGCGCCAAACGTCCTGATGGGGGTTACCCAAAAGTCCTTGCTCCCCAGCCCAAACTTCCTGCTTTTTTGGGCGTGATTGAAAGGATGGCGGCCTTATCGGCGATGAACGAATTTCGCAGTATAAACTTGGATGTGGTGGCCGATATCTCGGTGGACGTGGAAGAGATACGCTTTAAGAAAGGGGAGTGTTTATGGGAGGAAGGCGATTTTGGGGATTATGCGATTGGTATCGTCGCAGGTTCAATTAGATGTAAATCCGACAAACGGGAGCAAAGTTTTGAACTTGGCCCCAGAGATTTTGTAGGGATGTTGGACAGTATCCCATCGCTTGATCGATATTTTGACGCTGTCGCATCCAGCGATCTTACGGGTTTGAAATTGCCCCTGACCTCTTTACTCGACGCCTTTGAAGATCACTTCGAAGCGGGGATGGATTTTATTGCTCAATTTGCGAGCGATATTGTTTACTATCAATCATTGAATAACTCGCTCTAACCCTGTGTAGGGTGCGACCCGCTGTGGTCGCCCTGAACCTGCGATTATTTTCGGGGAATTATTGTTGGGTATTGAGGCGAAAACGTGCCTTTCAAAACCTCCGATCGCCGATTTCCAAAGATGTTGATTTCAGGTAGAGTCCCGTCGTCCAGTCCCATTTGGGACCCAATCTGAGAACGCCCATGTGCAAAAAGATGAACATAACGATGCTCCTCGTCCTTCTATCCTTTGGCTTCTTTTCCTGCGAAGAGCGAAAAGTTGGTAACATGCCCGAGACGCCAGAGACGAAACAGGTTGAGAAGAAACCAGAGCCCAAAGGCGGTGAATATAGCGTTCAACCCTTGGTTATGACTGGAGCAAAGGGGTCTTTCAAGATTCTTCCTAAGGCTGGTTATAAAATCAATGTTGAGTATCCGTGGAAAATGAAACCGGGCGAAAAGGGGGTTAGCGTTGAGGATATAAAACTCGACGAAAAAAAAGCGATTCTTGAATTAAAGATTCCGAAAAGTCTCGAGAAGAGCACACTTTCGATCAATGCCAGTTTCAGCGTCTGTAACGATGATAAGTGCATGATTTATCGAGATGAAAAACTAAAGGTTGCTCAAGCTCCATGACACACAAAGGTATCGAGGAAATCGCGGCGGAAATGGGTCAAGTTTTTGCGGATAAGCAAAATCGATTGACCTTTGACGCTTATTTTGAGTTGGTTGAAGCCTCACCTCATCTTCATCTGAGAAACTCGGCGCAATACATGCGAGATTGTTTTCTCTATTTTGGACAACACAAAGACGGCGCGTTTAAACTTTTTGACCTTCCTTTTTCCGAGGAAGCCGATCGCTTGATTGGTCAACAATGCGCGCAAAAAAGAATTTTTGACCTTATCGACGGCTTCGTCAAAGGGGCGACCGTCAATAAATTAATCCTTCTTCACGGTCCAAATGGAAGCGCAAAAAGTACCTTCGTTGATACTTTGATGGCCGGTTTAGAAGCTTACTCCCAAACCGATGAAGGCGCCCTTTACCGGTTTAACTGGGTGTTCCCTACAGAGAAAATTAGCACCAATTCGTCCATCGGATTCGGGGGCGATGCGTCGCTAGACCCGCTCACCTTGGAGAGTTTTGCCCATCTCAAAGACGAGCAGATCAACGCAAAAATTCGCAGTGAGTTGAACGACCATCCGCTTTTTCTTTTTCACGCAAAGGAACGCTTGCGTCTTATCGAAAGTGTTTTGAAAGATAAAGATTTCGTCCTTAGCGACTATCTTAATAAAGGCGATTTAAGCCATACAGGTCGACAGATCTATGACGCCCTTTTTGCAGACTATAACGGCGATTTGATATCCCTATTAAAACACGTTCAAATTGAACGTTTTTACATTAGTCGTCGCTATCGAAGTGGCGCAGTTACCGTTGAACCGCAAATGAGAGTGGACGCAGGCATTCGGCAATTGACCGCCGACCGTTCGCTTTCAGCCTTACCACCGAGTTTGCAAAACCAAACTCTATTTGAGCCTTTTGGCGATCTTGTGGATGCCAACCGTGGCGTGATTCAGTACGAGGATTTTCTAAAACGACATCCTGATCTGAATAAATACTTGCTCTCGACCGCCGAAAAAGCAACGGTATCGCTGGACTCGCGTATTCTGTATCTCGACACGATTTACCTCGCAAGCGCGAACGAAGACTACCTAGACGCCTTTAA
>JALSKP010000727.1 GCA_026988815.1 Myxococcales bacterium
TACCGGCGCGCTACCACGACGACCCGATCGGCCCACGCGTTGGCGTAAACTCGCCACCGAATGCGGCGCGTTGAGTTGACAAACGCTACTTACTTTCCCGACGTCAATACCGAGTTCAAGTGTCATCGTGCAAAGGGCCGTTGTGGGAAGGTTCTCCTTCTGCAAACGCTTCTCCAGAGTGTCTCGAATCGATTTTGAAAGAGAGCCATGGTGGGGGAAAAATTCATTGGGAACACCATCGGCCTCGCATTTATCCGACAATCGAACGGAGTATTCCTCAATCACTTTACGACTATTTGCAAATACGAGATGGGAGTTTCCCCTCAGCGTATTGTAAAGTTCCTTACTAATTTCAACCTCTGGTTGACGTCCGGGGACATCCCCCTCGGGTAAAACGCGTTGGTAGGCATTGATGGAGATATCGGGTTGGAATCCCGAGGTCTCACCCTCGATGAGTGTACAGGGAAAGACCTCGTTTGGACGCAGATGGGTTATCACACTATCCATATCACCTAAGGTCGCGCTCAGGGCCAGACGAGGAATGGGAGATTCGAGCTGCAGCAAAACTTCGAGTCGATGAAGAAGCGCGTGTAATTGAAAGCCACGGACGCTATTTAAAAACGAATGATACTCATCAATGACGATGTATTTGAGATGGGAAAACGCGTCAATTAGCCAATCCGATTTACGTAATAGAAGACTCTCCAAAGATTCGGGGGTGATGAGAATAATCCCTCGCGGGTGTTTCTCAATACGTTTCTTTTCGGAGACCGAGCTATCCCCATGCCATGAAGTTGTGGGGAGAGAAAGAGGTTCGCAAAGGGACTCAAGTCGTCGTTTTTGATCGTTAATGAGGGCTTTTAGCGGGCTGATATACATCGCGCCAAAACCCTTTTCTTGATCAGCGATGACGCTGCAAAGAGGAAGGAAAACGGCCTCTGTTTTACCTGAGGCCGTGGACGCGCTAATGACAATATCGGTATTGGCGTCCATGATAGGATCAATGGCCTCGATCTGAATATCGCGCAACTCGGTCCATCCACTTTTGTAAACCCACTTACGAATACGAGGATCCAAACGGGCGAAGCTTTTATCGCGAGGCTCTGGATTCCCCACTATATTTTGAAGGTGCTGAGTTCGTTATCTCCTGTCTGAACATGAGGCATATCTGTTGCCATCTCTTCTCGCAGCGTTATCGTTTCGATGAGATCGGTCCAGTCCACGGTTGGGTTTTGTTCAAGTACGGATAACAAATCAATGAAAGCCTTAATGGTATTGCGCGGCGTTCGAAAATAAGCAGCCCCAATTTTTTCCGAACAATGAAGGAGAAAGGCTTCCAAGGCTTCATCAGGAATGAGATACTGTTCAGGGTCACCGCCAGCAAAGACATGGCGAAGGTTCTTCAACAAAATGAATAGTTCTTCGGGACTCAAGTTTGCGAGGTTAAGGGTGGGCGATGCATAGTCGATGACGCCCGCTTTTTGTGCGAAAAGATTTGCCGCCAAACGCGTCGCAAGTGCATCATAACTATAGAGGCCTCGACGCGTATCCAATAAAAACTCGGGCGTTCCGCCGAGTATAAACCCAAGATGCTGGGCCCCGCCTTGAAGACAATCGTTAAGCATTCTCAGTATCTGCTCATAATTGGATGTACGCGCCTGGGTACTGCGTAACTTATACAAGTTTACCATTTCATCGAGGTTTACGAGCAGCCCTGCATACCCGGCTTGTTTAACAAAGAGGCTCATAATTTTCAGATTATCGTAGAAGGAAGCATCCGAAATAATGGAGGTAATACCGAGTGCTTTTTTCGCTTCGCTCTTCGTCCTAAACTCGGCTCTTAACCAACGTATAGCATTGGATTTCAAGACGTCATCGCCGCTTTGATGTCCTTTCCAATAGGCTTCAATGACCTTCGAAAAATCGTAACCGCCTACATATTCATCGAGTTTACCTAGTCGCTTTCGAATGATTTTTTCGACGGGAAGGCCTGCTTCTTCAGCTTCTTCAATCGCGACACTAATAAAGCGTTCGACTACGCTAACCAGTCCATTCCCGTCGGGCTTAGAGCGCGTGGAAAGGTTGACCATTAACTCAGAATACAGACTTCTTGCTTGGCCAGCGGAGGCATGAATGCGTCTCGTCGGCGATAAGTCCGCATGTAGGGTCACCAGTTTTTTTTCCAAGGCTATCGATCGCGCAAGACTCAAGAAAAAGGTTTTCCCTGATCCGTAGTCGCCGATGATGAGTCGAAATGCTGCCCCGCCGTCGGCTATACTTTCGATGTCTTGGCAGATGGCCTGAATTTCATTGACCCGCCCGACTTGTATGTGTTGGATTCCGATATGAGGCGTCACGCCTGCCCTCAATGATTGGATGATTGCGTTTCTTATTCTTGGTCTGATTTGCTTTCTAGCTTGGAAGGGTTGGACCACGCGAGTTTATCTTGTTTGGAAAAGATCTACGCTTTTTTAGGATACGAAAAATCCGCCGCGATAAAAGATATTCATAGTGTGATGAGCGTCGGGCGAATGCCTACGATTCGTCGAAATCCTCGCATTCTCGATAGAAGCTCCATCGTAATAAAAGAGCGTCAAACGGAAAAGGCGAAGATGATTTTAAGCGATATTTTTCAGTCTGAGCAAGAAGATGAACTGCTTGCTTTTTCGACAGGCCCAGTAGACTCGCGTTTGAAGAGTAAACAACGTGCCTTCTTCGAACAGATTATTGGCAAAGAAGAATGGACGAAAAACGAATTGCAAACCATGAGCAAAAGACTCGGTCTCATGTTAGAAGGGCTCTTAGAAAATATTAACGATTGGTCTTATGCCTTAACCGATAATCCGCTTATCGAATTTGACCAATCCTACTACGTCGATCAAGACACCTTGGAAGAACTTAACCAATTAGCTGGAGGGAATAGTGGGTTGCCAACTTCACAAGATCCGGGCGAATTTCATCTCGCTCAATCAAGTCTAACATCCCAGCGATGGCTTTCAATCCGATATAATTGGGAGGTCTAGCGTTTAGCCAGGTAAGAAACGCAACCAAACTTGTTTTGTCAGATTCGGTGAGTCTATCGTCATCAAAGATCTGTTTTTTCATAACCTTCATAAGGGTCGATGTTTTCAACTTAAACGTGAAGCCCAAGCGCATGCGTAAAATGTGAAGGGGAAAACGGGTTTGCGCTGTCGTGACTCGCGCGTTCGGAGATTGCACGAGAAAAAAGGTATCGTTCTTTTTTATTGTCCAGAAATGAATATGGGGATGGGGCACCATCGAGAATCCCATTCTCCCCAAAACACAATCCAAAAATTTGATGTTAGGTTTACTAAAATTAGAGAATCTTTCCTTTCCAAATTTCGACATTAGTTCGTCAAAAGAAAGCTCGAGGTGCCGTGCTTTTAGATATTGATCGTCTTTAAAGTTGGGATGAGATTGAATCCAGTTCGCGACCTTCCCCGCTTTCTTATGCTTGCTCCCTTCAACCAAATCTTTTGGCAAGTGAGAAAAAGCATGGAGACTTTTTTTGTTTATTTTTCTTCGAAGAATAGTTTCGTAATCGGATAACTCCGAATAACAAGCGTTGGCGATTTTAAGTAGCTTCCGAATGAGCGACCGATTTTTCGAGGGGTCGCTGAGATCGAAGATCACACCTCGGTATAACACATGCTCGTTGTTGAGAGGCCTGAAGCAGATCCGAAGCTTGGGTCCTTCTTCGTCGACAACCAACCCTTCTCCAAAGGCGCCTGTATAACGTCGTTTAAACAGACGTCCAAATTCGGATTTCGCACATCGTATTTTTCTAAAATTAAAGTTGGAAAAATACTTTAACCACTCAAGGGCCATCGTCGGTGGAACACACTCTTTGCGTTTTATCTTAAGCGCTAAACGAAAGCGGAAAAAGCACTGAGAAAAAGATGTATTTTGGTAGGCTTTTTTTGGTTTCTCGTGTGGGTAATAGAGCATCCAAACATAGCTTAGTAGTGCGGTGAGTTTTGGACCTTTGGTTTTGGAGACCCATTTTTCCAACCTATTAAGCTCGCCCCAAAGTTGACCGATTTCTTCACGCTCTAAGGTCATCTTCTTCGCGTCGATGAGGAGGCGTTGTTCAAGACCATAAATATAGACCCATAGTAAATCGATATCGAGATCTTCGGGGCACCGGTCGCCCGCCAGCCAGTGTAAATAAGTCCACCGATCGCGCTCGGACATGTGGCGGTAAGAAAGGTCGTATCCCCAATAATAGTTTTGATAGTTTTCGGGTGGCCGCTTAATCGCAAGGTCGCTCTCGATCGTTGTTCGACCGACACAACTTGCTTCATGCTCGAATGCTCCTTGATGGAAATAAAAAAGCCCTCCACGAATTTCGATTCCTTGGATCCTTATCGCTCTATCGCGAGGGACCCACTCGCCGGAAACCCTTTTCGCGTTTCCCACATCCGATCGCGTCCCTAGACGAAAATGACTAAGCTCATTTTCCTTGGGTGCGTCGTTGTATTTTAAGGTTAAATTGAACATGTGAAACAATGATTCGAAAGTTTGAATTATTGTAAGAACCCTCCCCTAAAGTGCCAAGAAGCATTTCGGACGACCATCATAGGAGATCCTACCTCAAAATCAAGACCTTGATAAAAAGAAGTATTTTGCAAACCCGAAAGCGGCGATGCGTTAGGTAAGCTCGCCCTTCGAGATGGGCTAAACCCCAATAACAATATTTTAAAATTTCACTTGGTCAAGCACTCGAAGGTTTTGGATTCTAGGCTGAAGCTAAGTTGAAAAAACATAAAAAAGGATAGCATGCTGATTTACTATAACAAAACCCATTCCCCCGATATTATTATGGACCGATTGCAAATTCTGAGCAAAGCAGACTTATTCTTTGATAGGGATTAAGCCAGTAATTTCCGATTTGAGATAAGAACTACTTGCGCCCCAGATAACCCAGACCCGCTCCCAGAAATAGCATCACCAAGCCTATCGCCAGTCCGAACCAGGTTAACGCGTAGCCGAGATGTTTTTCGGAGGTCATATAAGGAGAAATCACATGATTAAAACTTGCCGAGGGATATTGCCCATTGGCTGCGTTATCCCCTGCCACCAGAACCATCATGCTATCTTTATCGAGAAATTTTTTATTCATGCCCACCACATCGAAAGAACGCCATACACATTCAGAACACGATGAGGAACGCGTTTTTGAGTCTGCAATATTTCGGTCCAAAACGTGAACAAGCGCCGTCCAACCTGGCTTGGGAGCATCAAGGGTTTTCGCGAAGGCTTCCGATTTGGCTTTTGGGTACCAGCCAATATTTACAAGTACACGAGAGCCGTCCTTAAATCGAAAGGGACGTACGATCCAGTAACCTGGTTTACCATTTCGAATCCGGTGTTTAATGACTTGGGAGCCGTTTTCAAAGCGCCCCAGCGGTAATATTCTCCGAAGAGAGAGCCCGCTCAAACCGTTGGCGCTGGCGAGCTGAACTGCGTCTTTTTTGGTGCGCTCTTGGGCACTTTCTTCAAGGTCAACTTTTTCAAGGTATCGTCCAAATTGCCAACTTCCCAGCCATATAAGTAAAACGAGCGCAACGAGAACGAACAAAGATGCAGGAATCGAAACGCGAAAAAAAGGGCGTGGAGGATTAGGGCGCAATGTTATTTTCAGCTTTTTTTAGCGAACGTTCGAAAGAACTTTCAATATTAAAAAAGGTATAGGCAATTGTAATATCATGAATCTCTTTGGGCATCTGCGGATCAAACCAATACCGCAGAGCCATGTCCATTTCTTCGTGGGGTCCTAGAGTTTGTTCGGTAAAGCAAAAGCATTCAATTTTTTTCAGATACTGACCCGCTTCAGGAGGATTGATATCGTAAACTGCCTTACCTTTTATCGGAATATCGGAAAGGTTTTTTGCTTTAAAAGTAATCACGCTTTTAGCGCCCGCAAAAACGACATCATTGATTTCGGAAACTTCGAAATGCCAGGGCAATTGTTTATTTACCTGTGTCGCAAAACGAATTTTAATGCGATGGGTCTTGTCTACTTTTGTATCCCCGTAAAGTTCCGCTTCTCCATTTTGCGCGGACGATCCTCCTGGATCGACGTTGGCGCAGTAGATGCGGTAGATGGGAATAGAGGCAAAACCAAAAAGAAACATTCCGACGATGACGCCGATGAATTTTTTGACAAGTTTATTATTCTTTTCTTGAACGGAGAGTTCTCGGCTGGGTCCATCGGGTGTCATGGGCGCTTTCAATTTCTTTGTGCCAAAGGAGCAAGCTCAGAATCTTGATTATGCTTTTCTCTGAGTTCTTCGATAGTCTGCCTCTTTCGAATTTTATTTGCCTCGGCCTCAACGGATCTCAAGTACCCTTTTTCGCTGAGATGAAAGGTCTGAACCGCATCCCAGGACATCGCTCCGAAGAGCAACGCGAGGTAGAGAATCGAAAACGCGAAGGTGCGTTTGGGCCAATAGTCGGTCTCGTCGAAAGCCGTCTTGACGACAAAAAATGTAAAGCCTGCGCCAAGAATAATGGAGGAGACGAGATAAATCGCGCCCATATTTCCAACAACAGCAAGTACCGTCGTCGCTCCCAGCAAGAGAAGCATGTACAACATCATTTGGAATTTAGTTGTTTGATGCCCTCTCACAGTTGGCATCATAGGAACGTTCGCTTTCCCGTATTCAATATCCTTGTACAACGCCAATGCCCAAAAGTGCGGCGGAGTCCAAAGCATAATGATGGCAAAAATAGTCCACGCGGCCAGGCTGAGCTCCCCTGTTACAGCTGCCCAACCGATAAGCGGCGGAAATGCGCCAGCGGCTCCCCCAATAACGATATTTTGCGGTGTTCGACGTTTTAACCACATTGTGTAGATCACAACATAGAAGGCGTGCCCGGCAATGCCCATAAGGGCCGCCAATGGATTCACCAAAAAGGTTAGAACGAGTACACCAATTGCTCCCAAAATAGCGGAAAATATCAATGCATTTCGGGGAGAAATTGCGCCGGTCACAATGGGCCGATGGGCGGTTCGATTCATGACCGAATCAATATCGCGGTCCCACACCATATTGATCGTATTTGCGCTTCCGCAAATCGCCAGCGTTCCGATGAGGGTGTAGATCATTAAAACAAGATCGGGAACACCGTTCTCGGCAACGAGCATCGTACAGATTGTGGTGAGGACTAAGAGTCGAAGAATACCGGGTTTTGTTAGCGCGATGTATTCGCGAACCTGCCCCGGCTTGGAGCGGGCGAGATTAACTGAGTTAATGCTTTGGGTCATTCTCTTTCTTGGGTAGGCTAAACGTTGCGATTTCGTTTGCGGGGTTGAGGTTCTTTTTGAGCAAAGAGTGCTCTTCTTTCTTCTTCTCGGTCGTGTGCTTTTCTTGAACCTGGATTTTATATCGCTCAGGAACTTTGACGTCATCGGCATAGGGAAAGAGGCCAATCGTCAAGAAAATGGAGAACAGAAAAGGTGTACATGCAATAGGAATAATTGCGGGTTTCTCGCCGATTAAATGCATGTAATAGGCGGCGACTAAAATCGTTTTGACGAGCGCGAACCCGATGAGTGAAACAACGGTAATACCGCGGCTAAACTTTTCCAGACCGATGAGACTTGGCTCGGGAATGATAATTTCAATTATGGTAAGGACGATTAGGGCTACCCAAATCCACATATACGTAGGATTGAGAAGTCCAAACCAAAGTTTTTCATCTTCATGAGAATGTGACATTTCGGTAATCCTAGAGTAAGTAGACGAAGGTAAAAACAAGAATCCAAACCAAATCAACAAAGTGCCAATATATACCGGCGATTTCTACAAAGGTGTATTGCTCTTTTCCGATCTTTCCTCGTTTTAGTCCAAGGTAAAGGATGGTGTTGAACATCACTCCAACAGCGACATGAGCACCGTGGAATCCAGTTAGGCTCAAGAAGGTCGCCGCAAAATTTTGATTATAAGGAAGCATCTGAGGTGTTTCTGAAAAGAAGTTCCAACCTCCCATAAGGTGAGTCCATTCATACCCTTGGATACCCAGGAAACACAAACCTCCCAAAATCGTTATAAGACACCATTTTTCAGCGCGTTTGATTCGCCCCGCCGCAACATCTGAGAGCACATGTACCATCGTTACTGAGCTACAGATCAAAATGAAGGTGTTGAAGGCTGTTAACTGAATTCCTACTACACCAAATGTTTCGTAGGGGTTCGGCCAAGCCGTGCCGTCAAGTAGCGGTTGTTTCCAACGCAGACGTGCGTATCCTGCAAGAAAGCCAGCAAAGGTCATGGCATCCATAACGAGGAATATCCACATTCCCAACTTTCCGTTGTCTACTCCTAACGATTCCTCGCCAGGTCCAATTGCGATACTCATTTACTAACTCCTACTCTGCCGCTGAAGGTTTGTGAGGGCCATGTGAACGATCGATAGGCGTCCAAACAGGCGGCTCGTGAAATTGGTGGTGGTCAGGAGGAGAATCGACCATCCACTCCATCGTGTTCCCGTCTCCCCATGGATTCTTTCCACATCTTTCGCCTTTTTTAATCGTGTAAATAATGTTGATTAAAAATACGAGTTGAAAGGTAGCAAGGAAATAAGATCCGTAAGATGAGATAGCGTTAAAGAGCGCAAACTCCGGATCGTAATCCGCATAGCGTCTTGGCATCCCTTTTACACCTAAATAGTGTTGGACGAAAAATGTTACGTTGATAAAAATTGTTGTTCCCCAAAAATGAATTTGTCCGAGAGGCTCATTGAGCATCTTTCCAAACGCTTTTGGGAAGTAATAATAGACACCCGCAAAAATGGTCATCACCGATCCAGCAACCAAAACGTAGTGAATA
>JALSKP010000728.1 GCA_026988815.1 Myxococcales bacterium
CCATCGTATTCTGAAAGTTTCTTCATCAACGCATGCCACTTCTCGTCAAAATACTCAGGACGAAAACCATATTCTGAAATGTCTTCACCCGGAAATTTAGTAACATCACTTACCTTTTCTCCCTCTTCGTTTTCGATCGGGAGTTCTTTCTGATTAACAACGCCCGGCCCCGCAATATAACCTAGACCCTTTTTCTGTACCCAAATATGGACAGAAGGCTCTACATCACGCATCGACATCGCGGCGGAAAAACGTTGTTCGTTTTCGCTAAGTCGGTCGCGGTTTTCATCTAAAGGATCAGATAACAATGGCTTGCCTTGGACCCCTTTTTCCCATTTTGAATACCTACGTTTTCCACCATCTTCTTTCGTCTTTCGGATCACTTCTTCCCACCCGTCTAAAAGAGATTGACCTCGCTTTCGCATTTCTATCTTAATGCGTGTTTCCTCCTCTCGATCGACGTCTTTGGTCGATGCAGCGCGTTTGGCCAAGTTAGCGACAACTTCATCGCCCGTCTCTCGACACGCATGGAGATGTGCAACCCCGCTGGGTGGCACAAGAATATCGGAGGACAATCGACTCATGGCGACAATGACCCCCGCCAAACCGCGGTCCAATGCTGGCGCCGAAAAAGGCGTAAGGCTTGTCGCTTCCACTTCACGATAGAAGGATTCATGGTAGGCCACGAAATCTTCATAGTGAGAACGGTCTCGTGATTTACGTAAGTTATAACAGGTCACAACTAAACCCGGTCTCTTTAAGGGACGCCCAACTCGACTCGAGGCCTGGATGTATTCACTGGTTGTTTTGGGTTGACCGGCGATGACCATCAGCCCAAGCCTATCGATATCAACGCCCACCGAGATCATATTTGAGGCGAGCATCACATCGACGTGATCTTTGGAAAGAAAAGGCTTTTCAACGCGTGCTTTGGACTCGGTTATTTTATGGGTGCTTTCACGACTTGTAAGCTCGACCGGCTCCGCCTGAATTTCACGATTTTGCAACCAATAATCATCCACGAAATTTTCAGGTATTCTCGTTTCGGCGTTCGCGCAACGAAGACGCACTTGGTCTTCGACCAATCGGCGCATTCCGCCCAATTCTCTTAAACTATTAAAGTAGCCGGTGAGTGTCATATAAGGATCTGCTGGATCGTCTTCTAACCCAGAATACTCACGCTGTGCCGCATTCATTAGCGCTGTGTACACACGCAATAAAATCGTTTTCAATGGGCGACCATAGGCTGCCACACCGACGTACATGCGTTGAATATCTTCTTTCTTTTGGATCCCGTCACCAACTTCCTCGGTCGCAAAATAGCTTTCACTATCGTCGATCCCCGGTGGCGGGAAAATGCTTGTAACCTGTCGCGCAAACAAGGCTTTGACGTGGCCACTTGCAGCTCTAACGGTTGCGGTGGATGCTAAGATCTTGGGAAGAATTTTATTTCCATCCTCGTCCTCGCGCGTGCACAACATTTCAATCGCCCCTTCATATAAACCGACCATTGTCCCAAGAGGACCGGCGATCAAATGGAGCTCATCCTGGACGATAAGTTCGGGCGGATATAAGCCTCCTGAAAGCTTATCATTTCCAGATTTAGGATGTTCGGAATCGAAGGGACCATAAAATTTAGTCATGTCGCCCTCCTGTTTCTTCGAGTGCACTCGCCCCATAAATTTACTGGTTTCTCCTCGCCAGGGCATCAAGGCAAATTTATCGACAGTGGCGATGATGAAAGAAGGCAGCTCTTGATAAATCTGTTCGTCGACAAAAAGTACAGGCAGACCGTCCGAGTTTTTTTGCCCAGAAAACTCACATCGAAAATTTGCACAATTTACGATTAATTTATTCGGATTTTTTTGATTTGGCAGGAGACGAAATCCTGTTTTTTTAAAGGGGTCGCCGCACCACGGACATTCCGTAAGCGGAAAAGGGGATGGCGCATTGCGAGAAGTACTATTTCTCCATTCGGTAAGCTGCCGGGCCACATTTGCAAAGGTATTGGCAGTCGCGGCACTTCCTACCCAAAGGCCAATCGAAAAACGTGTGTCTCCAAGAGAGGCAACATCGGTTTTTCTTAGCAGCTCTAAGGCGCAAATAAGTGTCGCTGCGCGACCAAGCTGATCTAGGGTAAGAAGACGTAAGGTATAGCGAAGCAATACCGCAACGCCTAATCCACCGTCTGGACGGGACTGCCCGCGCAAGCGACGAAGGACAAGCGTGAAAGCAATCACGCCAAGATAGGCTTCCGTTTTACCACCACCGGTAGGGAAGAAAATCAGTTCTACATTATCACGATCTTTATGCAGGGGATTATGGATCGACGGCAGGTTTAACAACAAAAAAGCGAGCTGGAATAAACGCCATGAAGGTGCCTTATCTTTGTAAAACTTTGGGTTTCGTTGCATGGCCTGGGTGTGCATCACCTCATTGGCATAACAAAAAGAACGCAACGCAATCGGGTCCGACTTTAGTAGTTCTATCCCTTCGGCAATACGCGCTTTCGCTTCCGTGGCATTCCTCATAAGGGTGTCGCGTTGGGTTGCACGATCGGTATTCAAGTTAACCTTACCTTGCTCTTCTATCCACGCGCCATAAAGTCGCACCATATCTGACAGGGCCCCATCGATTTCATCTGATGTGAGGGCGGCAAGTTTCCCCATTTCCATTTCAACGCCGTCCACGTCTCTTGTCTTCACGCGTTTGACAGTCGCCTTCGGAATCCAGACGGTTTGTAAGGCAATTTTTTTGTCCTCAAGTTTTAGAACTTGGACGGCGACGCCATGTCCGGCACCATATCTATCGACATCACGGAATTGCAAATCAGCGGTCTTTGCATCCTCTCCGTATGCACCTTCATCGCGTAAGTTAGGACGCGGTAAAAACCCTTCAGAACAGCGCACGGTCATCTGGATCTGAAAAACGAACGCTGAATCCTGTTCGCCTTTTATGATTGACGCGCGGCGTTCGTTGATGACGAAAAGAGAAATCGCACGGGCGCCGTTGGGTATGGATGCGGATGTAAATTCGTACTTTTTCAAAATCCCGCTAATTTTCAATCCGCCACTATCAGGTATTTCAATTCCCTTTTCCAGGCGTTTGGAATCAAGAGGAATACGGACGCTTTGCTTCTCTACGGGTAAGCGTAACCAACTTCGTTTGTTCTTTTTTTTTTCATCAGGTGTGGGCGTGTTTACAGCTCGATAGTCGGCATAACTTACTTCGACAACAAGCTCTCCCCCATCACCGGGTGGGACTAAAAAAGACATCCCCATCGAGGCCGGCAAGTATCCTTTTCTTTTGGATGGAACATCCGAAACGCCGGCTTCAACCACATCCACATCATCGCCGCCTCCAAGTCCATCTTCGTCGGAAGGATCAGCCGTCGATTCCCTGTCACCTTGGGGACAAAGGAAACCGCTGAGGTACCAACGTGAAGGCGCAGTCGGTAATACTTCATCTTCTGAAAAAGGTCCGATGAGTTCTGAGTGCAACGCACGGACCAATCCATCTCTGGCTTTGGCGGATGTTTTCATGATGCCCTTCTTCTAGGAATTTAATTTTGAGAAATTTACCATTAAGCGCTACTCCTCACAACGAAGGATTTTGGATTGATCCCTTCTACCGTTGGGGATTGTCAGGACGGAGAGGCTCTCGTTTCGTCTTTTTCGTAAAATCATGCGACAACGAAGTGGCTGTTTTCTGTTCGGAGAATTAGCTGTTCTCCGTTAACCTCAGAACTCCAATGAGTCGTAAAGCGAGCTCCCTCTCCCGCTGGGAGAGGGTTGGGGTGAGGGAGATCAAATCAAGCAAGTTGCTCAAAAGAAAGAAAAACTGTGAGCGACCCAAAGATTCGTCTAAGCGCCAAAAGCCCATCGATTGACCTCAAGATCAATAAACGTATAATCTCGGTTTCGAACTTTATGAATTGGAGGCTTTTATGAAGAAATCAGAGGATGTTTGGTCGATGTCAAACGACAAAACATCGCTGCACGAATGTTCAAGGGCCTTCCGCCTTTTGAGGGTTTCGATTATAAAGTTAGCGAACCGATTCTAGCCGTTGCACGACTTAAAAAAATGCGAACCCGGAGGGATACTAAGATGGGATCGAAGGAAAGTGCGTTAGAAAACAATCTCAAAAATAATGGTAATCACTTCATCAAGAGTCTTCTATTTTTGTAAACATGCTTACTTTTGAAGATTCATTCCGCTGACGCCGCAAGTTGCTGCAGTCGAGGATACTCGTCCCAAATAACACCATCAAGTTCACGTCCCGCGGTCTTAGGTGTTGGACCGCCCCATTGCTTAAAAAAGAACGCAGTGTCGTTTGCCACACATCGTTCTTTTATATCTCGCACCCAATCAATCTTATCTTCGCGAGGAATCCAAGAACGGTCTTCATATTTCGATAAAGCACGGTCGCGAAATTTTTCTTTCCAAAGATGCGCACCGGATTCGCCACCCACAATCACCCAGTCAATATCGTGGAAGCTCAACTGCGCAAGTGGGCCTAACAATGGCTCACAACTAAGAAAGCGAATCACCGCAGGAACTCGCCGTAAATCATCGGCCCGATCGATAACTATCTCATCTTCAACCGATGTCGTTGCAACGATATCAAGTTGACTAAGCTGCAGCGTGAATCAAAGTCATCTTACGGTTTGAAATCAAAACCAAGATCAAGAAGAGACATAAAAATATTAGAGACGCGAAAGCCGCTAAAGTTGTAGGAGTCACAATATAGCTGAACGAAAAGTTAACGAAAAGAACGGCCGCCAAAAAGACGAAGCTGAGAACTTTCATCGCACTAAATCGGGCTGCAGTCATCTTGCGTTCACAAAGTTTCAACGCGTTCTTTTTATATGAAAATTCAGTTTTTCTAATACGTTCACGACTACTTCTTGACGCTAAAAAAACGTTTATCTTCTCTTTTAGGTAGTAAAATCCCGCAACAAAAAATCGTGAATAAAAACGGCCCTCAATCAATGTCAAAATAGATTCATTCATAACTTCTCCATGTCTTCATTTCTTCAATCGGAATATAACCGTTTAGTTTGGTCTTTTCAAATTGTTTGCGTATCGATGGCAGTCCATAAAAATCTAGAAAACGGATTCTAACGAAGATTATTAGAAGGAACGTCGAAAGTTGACCATTTAGTAAAAGGTAAGTATGTTCTTTACTCCAGATTTGGAGAATGATCTTTAAATCGGGTTCGTGACAATGAACTTGGAGGTTCTTATGAGTAAATCAGAGGATGTTTGGTCAATGACTAACGACAGTAAAATCGCTGCAAAAATGTTCAAAGACCTGCCAGCGTTTGAAGGGTTCGGTTATCAAATTGAAGAGCCTATTCTAGCAGTCGAACGACTTAAAAAAATGCGAACCCGTCCGGGTATTACTAAGGTGGGGACCGATCGAAGAAAATACGTTAAAAAATAAAATCACCTGTTCAGAATTTCGAGTCGATGAAAATCCTTTCAATCTCGTTCATGAAAACGGACAATCCCAATATTTAGAAAACTACCTTAAACACAATCAATGTAGTTACTTCATCGAAGAATCCCTCTATTTCGATCTCGATTATTTGAGCGAGTTTGTAGCTTTCTACTCACGAAACGTTAGAGCCATTCCAAACTACTGTCGCCGACTTCACTTCTTCTCGACCAAGGTCGATCAAAACGTATTGAGGAAAGGATATCAAGCCGATGTTCGCACGTTAAAAACCTTACAAGATTCTTACTTGGGATTTATCGTGATACGACCTCTTGTTGATGCGCCCTTTGGTCGAACCGCTTTGAGTTGGTACTCCAACGGTACGGACAGAAGGAATACCGGTCCAACCCGAGAATACACCGTCCACATTGGCAACATCGAACTCACTGTAGATTCTTTGGCATGGCAACAACAAGACGGCGCAGTTGCGTCCTGCGCCACCGTAGCGATTTGGACGATGTTACAATCTGCGCCGTATTATAGACGTTATTCGGCCTATATCGCAGATGTCACGCGTGCCGCGATGAGCAATACAACCCTTGGCGAGAGAATTTTTCCCGCGAAGGGTTTACAAGATTTTCAAATCCGAGATGCGATTAGCGCTTTGGGGCTTGGACCCGTTAGTTATGAAAGCGATGATCTTAGCGGCAAAAGTTTTACATACGGTACGTTCAATCGCCTCATTAAATGTTTTTTATCGTCCGGATATCCGATTCTCTTGAGTGTTTTAAGCGACGGCGAAGGACACTCAGTTTGCGTGACAGGATTCAAAATTCCAGAAGAAAATAATACCGTTAAATATATCTACATCAACGATGATAACCTCGGGCCCAATGTTCGATTTCAAATCGTTTCTCTGAAAGATGAAGAAGAACTCACTGCTGACACCTTAATCACATTAGAGCTATCTCCACCGGCTAAAGGAGGAACTTGGATTGGAGAACTTCCTATTGGTTTCTTAGAGCCTCAAGATATCTCGATCGCATTACATGAAGATGTTCGACTCGATCCAACGATTCTCCTCGCGGGCGCAGCTGCAGAAGAAGAGCATTGGAAACGTTTTAATTATTTTCAGGAAAATAACATACTTGTTGAAGTCGAATCTAAGATCTGGAATCTTACCGAATATTTCAAATCTCTTGAGAAAATCTTCGAGGAAGACAAAGAAAAACTGGCAGATGTTATCAATTTTCTTCTAACAAAATCCGCCCCCTTTAGTTTGAATTTGGGCGTGTGGCGACTGACCGTTTCACATTTTGTAGAAGGCCAATTCCAGAAAATCTCCCTTGCTGATATTCTTATTGATACAAGCGAAGCGTTCTTAGAAAGCGCGGTTCGTACTTGTCTTATATATTCAACGGATATGAATGCGGCCATTTGGAATCGAATAGACGAGAAGTACCCCGAAGCTACAATTTGGCCGGCGTCGGACAGAATATGTGATTTTTAATCGTCATCAATCTACTCAATAATTTACCCAAAGGCTGTTTGGAGCTTTTATAGAAGGTAAGATAGATATTTGCGTCGATGAAAATTACAGGCGCGTTTTTGGTATTTTTATCGGCTTGCTTCATTTGATCTCCCTCACCCCAGCCCTCTCCCAAGGGGAGAGGGAGTTTTCTCTTCCTTCGCACGTACAGCATTCAGAACAAAAAGACGATCAATAACTTCGTCTTCAAAATCTTGAAGCGCTCGTTTTTCTTTTTCACTTACTGGCGTGCCATACGGGGGGACATCAATATCTGACCATCCGTATGCTTCCAATACTGCACGATCCATCTCCTCGTGTAATTTCCGTAATGCTTCGATTTCTTCCTTCTGACATTCTGGATCTTTGAGTTCATTGTAGGTTGTTGTTAATCCTTGATCGTTGTCCACCATGTATTTTGCGCGAAATTCGTAGAGTTGCTTTCCGATGTTTTCGAAAGCTGGTGTTATCTGTGGGAGAGGGAATGTCTCAAAACAACTTGATGCGGTATACCGCATTCGAGTTTCCATCGTAGAACCTTGCATACGCGCCCAAGGTTCATGAATACGGGACTGAAGTGTTGCAAAGGAGGAATATTCCGGTATCGCGTAGCCGTATAATGTGTGTGCAAAAATACGGTCAACGGGTTGAAATGCAAAAAGAAGATGTTTGGAGACCTGCGAGTTAACTAGACATCTTTCGAGCGGGCGAACCGCATCATAAAGCCCGGACGCCAACGAACCAAATTTCCACCAATTAGCTCGCCGTTGATTTCCAATCGAGTTATTTTTCAGTCGTTCACGCTCGGGTTTCACAAGCTTGCGAATGCGTTCTAAAAGATCGGGATATTCACCAGCCTCTTCCAAACTCATCGTTCCAAAACTAATGACATAACGATGGAAGGTTTGGGTTGGACTTGTGTTGACTTCTTTGCCGCCCAAGTATGGAAAAATACATTCGGCGTTTTTTGGATCTTTTTCGATGAAAGCCTCACGTTCTTCTGGTGTTAAAGTGAAACCCATCCCAAGGACCACAGTCCCCTGAAAACTTAGCCCCGCGTTTGTTTTAAGTTTTACCGGATCGCTACGTTCAGGTTTGGAGAGCAAGCGAGAATTTACGGCACTTACAGATTTCCCATTTAGAAAATAACTCACATGCTCACAAGGTGACCCCGCTACTAAGTGCGCAATAGAGATCGTCACCGCCGCACCAGGCACCGGCCATTTCATATCCGAGGTCGCATCGTAAATTTCATATCCGTGAGTTGCCAAATATTGTAAACCTGTTGTTCTTGTATCGCCCTGAGCAATCGTATTGGTCGCGATCAATCCCATCGTCCCATGATCTCCCAAAAGAGTTGCCGCACGCCGGAAAAAGTGCGCGGAAAGATCAGCATTTCCGTGACTTCCTTCATGGAGCTCCTGCAGCCAAGGGATGTAAAGTGGACCCGCCGCATTTGAAATTGCGTTCTTTCCACCAAATGGTGGATTACCGATAAAGGCATCCATTAAGGCTGCTTTGTTTTCTTTTCCTTCGTCTAGGGGGTCTCGGCGAGAAGCATAGAATATTTCCGGAAATTCCAACATCCAGTGGAAGGTTTGGCAGGTTTCTAACATCTCTTCTTGCAAGGCAAGGAGTTGAGCTTCTGCCGTGGGAGATCCCCTCTCCCTTTGGGAGAGGGTTAGGGTGAGGGATTCCTTGTTTGCTTGAAGGTTGGTTAAATTGGTAACTGCGCTTAGTTTTTCGTCTTTTTGAGCAACTTGCTCAATCGGAGCTCCCTCACCCCAGCCCTCTCCCAAAGGTGTTTTCGGCCGGATGATTGCAAAGATGATTATTTAATTGTAAAAGGGATTTCTTATCTACGTGAACTTGGAGTCCACAA
>JALSKP010000729.1 GCA_026988815.1 Myxococcales bacterium
CGTCATCAATCTCGCCCATTCTCTGATCGGAACCAACAGCTTTTAAGGCGGTATTCGCCAACCTCCCCTTTCTCGTCAGGAAGGATCAACGGTGCGCGATTTAAGGTCCCGCCGGAAATTTTTACAACTTGGTTAGGAATGTAACGATGTGGAAGTGTCATGTAAGCCCCAAAAAAAAGGTGAGTCATCCTCTCTTTTTCGGCCACTCTCTATTTTCGTTTCAGGCCTTTCCATAAGACGCTGAATTCATTGCGATATTACCTTATTCGCTAACGCAAAAAGTCCTCACCAGAACACTAAGATTGTGCTTCTAGCCACTGCTGGAACATCAACACAGACCACAAATCGGGGCCCCAATCTCGCTTTCCTTTTTGGTGTTCATCCCACCGTGACAGAATCATTTTGGGCCTAAAAAAGCCTTCATTTTTCAGACGTGATCCATCCAATAACGCGCTCCCCCACTCCTTGAGCTCGCCGCGCAACCACGCATCCACAGGAATTCCAAAACCTTGTTTTGGTCGGTCCAAAATCGCCCGTGGGACATATTGGTAGGCGAGCTCTTTTAGTGGATATTTTGCCACCCCATTTTTAGCCCGAAACTCTGGGGTGAGACGCCAGGCAAATTCGGTAACGCGATAATCTAAAATGGGGCTTCTGGTTTCCAACGCTACACTCATCGAAGCACGGTCGACTTTCGTCAATATCACGTCGCTTAGATACGCGTTGAGATCGAGGAACATCCCCAATTCTCGATAAGAATCCGGTGGGTTTAAGGTCAGATAAGGATCGCCCTCCCACGTTGATTCAATTCCTATCACAACAGGTCTAGCTGTTTTCCAACGCCTAATGCGTCCATGGTAATTTTTTATTCGCTCTACCGAACTCATAAAAGATAGCGTCATCATCCGGGATGAGGTTGCGTTGGAACCGAGACTTTGTAATCCCTCTGCCATTTTTTTTGTAAACCCAGATACAATTCTGGATGCCAAAGATGGAAGTGCGTTCAATCTAGCCTCGATACCTCGGGCGTCGTAACGCTGATAACCGCCAAAGGTCTCGTCTCCTCCATCGCCAGTTAGAACCACCGTCACCCGTTCCTTCGCTTTACGCGAGAGTAGTATTGTCGGCAAAAGGGAGGGGTCTGAAAACGGCTCATCGTATACCTTTGGAATATCTTGAACGATATCGAGTGCCATCTGGGCGGATAGAATCCAGGTTTGATGGTCGGTCCCTAAATGTTTAGCCACCGCTTCGGCGTGAGTAGATTCATCGAGTTCACTCTCCGAAAAACCAATCGCAAAACTCTGAACAGGGGTGGGACTCAATTTTTGCATGAGCGCGACCACCAAAGAAGAATCGATACCGCCTGAGAGAAAAGATCCAAGCGGAACGTCGGATGCCATTCTTATCTGAGTTGCATCGGTAAGAAGAGCATCTAATTTTTCCATCGCCTGAGGACCCGAAATTGGTTTTCTCTGCTGGTTTTCCACCATCACGTCTTTGTGCCAATAGCATACTGACTTTTCAAATTCTCTATCATCGGCTCGGAAGGTCATCTGCGTTGCGGCCGGTACTTTTTTAACCTCTTCGTAAATTGAAAAGGGGGTAGGAACATTTTTATACGCTAAAAAATTATGGAGCGCCGTCCGATCAATACTAAACTTACCTACTTTTGGATGCGCTTTTATCGCAAAAAGTTCGGAACCAAAAAACAACTCATTTCCTACTCTTGCGTAGTATAAGGGCTTCTTCCCCAGACGTCCGCGAACCAAATGAAGTTCTCTTTCTTGGCGATCCCAAATCGCCATCGCAAGAAAAGCATTCTGACGTTTCAGTGTTTGGGCAACTCCAAAACGATCTAAGGTGGCGAGCAAAACTTCCGTGTCGCCTGTCCCGGAAAAGGGATAGTCGCTTACATCGCGTCGGAGGCGTTCATAATTGTACATCTCGCCGTTGAAAACGATCACATAACGTCCTGATTTAGATATCATCGGTTGATGCCCATCAGGCGAAAGGTCAAGAATTGCTAAGCGCCGATGCCCAAGCGAGACACCGGCCTTTGGATCAGACCATACGCCCTCAGAATCGGGACCACGATGCGCGATTGCATCGCACATTTTTTTAGTAAACTCACCTAACTCTTTCTTAGATGTCTTCTGGTTATAATCCAACCAACCTGCGATTCCGCACATGTCACTTCCTCTAGTTCTTCTTTTTCTTTTTCGCTTTTTCTTCTTTCTTTTTTAGCTTTTCAGCAACTTCACGCTCTTGAGCAGCTTTACTCATCGCCCAATTACAAATCGGACATTCGTCGAACTTGTGGTTTCGGGATGGACAATACTCTCGACCAAAATAGATAATCTGCAAATGCCTATCGTTCCAGGTTGATTCGTCAAAAACCCTTTTTAAGTCGGCTTCTGTCTGGACAACATTTTTTCCCTTTGTGAGTCCCCATCGTTTTCCTAAACGATGAATGTGCGTATCCACAGGAAATGCGGGTACATCAAACCACTGTGCCATCACGACCGAAGCCGTCTTATGTCCCACCCCGGGCAGGCTTTCCAAACCCGCCATCGTCGTCGGAATTTCCCCGTCGTAATCGTCCACCAGGGTCTTGGATAATTTCGCAATATTTTTAGCCTTGGTCGGTGCCAACCCACAGGTCCGGATAAACTCCAATATTTCTGCCGCACTAAGGTCGGCCATTTTTTCTGGAGTATCGGCCGCCGCAAAAAGATCGGGCGTCACCTTATTCACGCGAAGGTCTGTTGTTTGTGCCGAAAGGAGGACAGCGATTAACAAAGTAAAACCATCGCTATGGTCCAAAGGAATAGGAGGATCGGGGTAGAGATCTTCGAGAAGTTGGGAAATTTTATCTGCTTTTTCCTGACGATTCATCTTAACTCATCTGTCTAAAATTAGGTCCAAAGGGATACGCGATTCGCGAATATCTGGCAATGTCGACAAATCCTTTGCCTCTTTTATAGGCGTTTATTTCGAAACCTCCTCCGATCTCTGACATCCATAGGGGGGTGATTGGCCTTGCCTTCGGAAATGGATTTTCCTATGAGGACTTTAATGAGGAACCTATGGTAGAAATTAACTTCGATCATTTCAAAAACAACGCAAAAGAGCGGGCCGCGTTGCCATCTCCATTTTTGCCTTTCGAGCACTTGGATACGCTATGGCTTCAGGTCACTGGTACGGTGTGCAACCTTGCATGTCTCCATTGCTTTATCTCGTGCGGCCCCAAGAATGACTCGCATCCAGTCATGTCTAAAACCCAAATTTTTGATGCGCTAGAAGAAGCCGATACGCATGGCGTCAAAGAAGTATATTTTACTGGCGGAGAACCCTTTATGCACGATGACATAAAGGAGATTATTTTGAGGACTTTGGAAATCGCGCCCCTTAACATTTTAACAAACGGAATCCTCATCGACGATGAGATGGCGACTTGGTTGGGACGGACCTTTCGTAAATCAAAATACAGTCTCGATATTCGCGTTTCAATGGATGGCATAACCGCCGAAGAAAACGACGCCATTCGTGGGCGCAAAACCTATGGGAAGATCATCTGCGGTATTTTACGCCTTTGGGAAGCTGGCATCAACCCCGTCATAACCGTGACGACCTGCCATGATGAATTAGGCGAGGCCGAGGGGCGGGTTCGCTTTATAGAAATGCTCAAATCCCGTGGAATTAGTAAACCCAGACTAAAGTTTTTATCTCCCTTTAAAATTGGACGAGAAGAACATCGCGGAGGCGGATATGAAGTTCATGAAATTCTCAAAGAAGGCGATCTAATGGAAGACGAATCTTTCGATCTTCAATGTTCCAGCTGCAGGATGGTAACCGCAAAAGGTGCTTTTCCTTGTCCGATTTTAATCGAGGTTGAAGAGGCGCGCATGGGAGATGGCCTAAGCGACTCGCTTGACGGAATTTTGCTCGACCACCCTGCCTGTTATACCTGTCACGTAGAAGGGGTTACATGTCGAACCTAAAAACACACTGCATTTTTGGTGGTATTTACAATAACTACATTTCTCTAGAAGCGCTTCTCGAAAAAGCGTCGAAGGAAGGTGCGGATACCTTTTTCTGTCTTGGCGATATCGGTGGGTTTGGACCCCATCCCGATCGTGTTTTTCCTTTCATCAAAGACAAGGAAGATGTCTTTGTGATGCAAGGCAATTACGACCATTCGATCGGTAACCGACTTGATGATTGTGCCTGTGGATATGTGGATCCAAAGGACCAAGCTTTTGCCCAAATTAGCTACGATTATACTCTACAAAACACGTCCGATGTCAACAAAGATTGGTTGAGAGATTTACCAACTAACTATCGTTTTAACTGGGGTGGGAAAAATATTTTGATGGCCCATGGCTCTCCTCGTCGTACCAATGAGTTTCTTTGGGAGAGTACGTGTTCTGATACTTTTATCTCCTATCTTCTGACAAAGAACGAATGCGATATCCTCTTCGTGACCCACACGGGTATTCCGTGGATCCGACGACTCGACGATGGAAGAATGCTGGTCAATGTTGGCGTTATTGGTCGCCCACCCAACGATGGAAGCTTTGACGTGGACTACATACTCGTTCACGAGGACGAAAAAGGACTAAGCGTTGAAGCCAAACGCCTATCCTACGATTACGAGCGACTCGCCAAAGAAATGGAAGATGAGAATCTACCCGATGAATTTGTAGAAACGGTGAGAACGGGTTGGTGGACCACATGTTTGGAAGTCCTTCCTTCCAAAGAACGAGACATTGGTCCTTTCTAGTTGCCACACTTTTGAGTTAAATAAGACCTGGAAATTAAATGGGAGGAAGACAACTATCGAAGTTCGTTCCCGTATCCTGGCAGGTATAACCGGATCGACATTCAAAATTCGTCGCGCAACTTTTTAGACAATACGACTCTCCATTTTGGGTTCCTACGCAGTTATCTGGACCACAGATTTGCGTATTTCCAGTACACCGAAGCGTGCAATATCCACCATCAAGATCTTTAAGACAAAGGCCGCTTGAACCGCCAGAGCAGTCATGGATCCCAGAACATGGGTCTCCCACGTCCCCGTTTCCATCGGCCGAGACGAAACAAACGTTCGCCCCATTGCCGCGATCTACGCACGAAAAGCCTTGCCTACAATTGGAATCGTTCACACAAGGTTTAAGACAAATCGCGCCACCGTTGACATCTACGGAACAGGATGCCCCTTTCTGGCAACTATCGTTTGTACCCTGACATGACGTGGTACAAACACCGCCGGCGATGTCGGGGAAAGCCACCTCGTCGATGCAGACGGCCGACCGAAAATTAGACTGACATTGTCCGTCGCGGGTGCACGAAGTCCCAGGTTTTCGCAGAGCAGCTCCGCTCAAAGAACAGGTTTTTGTGCCTGAAATACCATAAAAATTATTGCACGCATGTCCCGGTCTACAATCGGCAGCACTTTGGCAACTTGGTACACAAACCCCACCCGCACAAAAAGCGTTGGCTCCACACTCTGCGTTATTTTGGCATATTTTTGTACAAAATCCTCCGGGGTAATCGGTGCAGATGCCATCGCTTCCGCATTGGTTGTCGCTCGTGCAGGCACTTCCATAAAGCGTTTGACAATCGTTATCATTTCCCGCACCACATCCAGCAGGGCAACATCCATCATTGTTTAGGCAAGCGTTGATTCGAGTATTTGAACACATTGCGCTACATGATGCCGCGTCCCCGCGAAGGGTATCGCTCGTGCAAGCGTCCGCATCGTCGCAATTTGTTTGGCAGGCACCATTTTGGCCACGTGGGATCGCTCGGTCGCACGACTCGTTGCCATCCACAATTCCGTTACCACAACTTTGGCAATCTGAATCTTGCGCTCCACAGTTTGGTGCACAGCATCCGTCGCCGTCTATGCATTCGGTGATCTCGCTGACATTACAAAGGAGATCACAATTCGCCGCGCTCCCCGATTTGGAATCCCTCGTGCAGACATTTCCATCATCGCATGTTGTCGGACAATTCCCATCACAGGTTTCTGGGGCGCTTATTTTTCCATCGCCGCATACGTTCTCAACAATTCCGTTGTTCGGAGCGCTGGTCTGGTTGTTGGTGTTGGTCGTTGTGTTATTTGTCGCACCATTGTTGGACCCCGCCGTATTATTTGAAATCGTCCCATTGTTGCCGCCACACTGCCCCGCCCCATTGCAACATTCGACATTGGGATTGCAAGTCGCCTTCTTTTTCTCCGCAATATCGGCGCAAGAGAAGAGTCCAAGGAATCCTGCCACGATCGTTATTTTTAATATCTTCATTTTATTTCCATTAATACAGTTCAACCAATACTCTAAATTATCGCGCCTTAGAAAAAAAAATCAAATTAAGATGTCGAAAACAAAGAAAGGACTTTTTTGACAAAGAAAGAATTTCTGTGAGCCTGGTCTTCACACAAGGACGTGTACCTAGGAAAGGAGGAAACCATGAACCCCACGATTAGTTTTGAACTCGCCCGTGCCGAGTCAATCGACTACCCAGAAGAATACGTTGAATTTGAATTCATCGAAGCCGAATTTGAACCCAAAGCAAAAAAGAGCCTTATCAAACGCGCTCCTGAATCTGGGACCTCAATGGGAAAAATATCGATGCCTCTAGAGAAATGGCTCGAAGTCGATCAAAAATTACATCAGCTCTACAATTTTTGCGAGATAGCGGTCTTGCAACGAGATGCATCAAAAGAACTTTGTGCCAGCGAATTGAAAAAGAACAATGGTTTGGCCAAAGAAACGCGGAATTGGAAAATCTATTCTGAAAAACTTGAGAAGAAACTTCTTGATGCACATGCTGAACTTTTTGAAGCCAGCCTTCAGAATACGCGTCTGAGCGACGCAGCAGATGAGGCGTTAAACTTGCCCCTTTTTGGGCGAAAGAAAAGGAAAAAAGAACTCGAAGAAAGGGTTCTAGGATTGAGGCAAGGCTAAATTATCGGGTTACCCTTCGCGTGTGATCCAAATTGCCATCTTTATCGTAGAACTGAATCTTCATCGTAGATTCGGTCGCCTCCATTAATAAGAAGCCTTCTTTATCCGATTGAAAATGGTTGGGATTGTTCCCTTTAATCTCAGTGGTTTTTGCGCCGGCACCACTCACAATAAATTCTGTACCACATTTTGACACCAAATCCTGGCGGCTGTGATCGTGTCCTGCTAAGTAAAAATCGTATTTGCCACAAATGTGATCTTTTACGAAATCCTCAATATATTCTCCATTGGCGATGGGGAGAAATTTCACGCCGTCGTACTCTCCGGCATTGCCATGTTTTCCATTTGAAATATAGGGGTGATGACCGAAGGCAATTTTCCATTTAGTACCGGCCGAGGACGCCCAGGCAGGAATATCGCGCTCTTGATCGCTATCGCCTCGGAAGAAAATATCGGTCGTGTCTAATCCCGCAAAAAATACAGGACCAGCAGAAAAAGAATAGTATTCTGAGGGCATGATCCATTTTGGATTCATTTGCGAATATCGAATTTGGTAGTCGGCTTTACTTCTATCGAGATCGATACCGAGACCTCCACCACCCAAGTCATGGTTTCCTAGGACCGCATAAAAAGGAAAATCTAAATGATTATAGGGCATCGCAAAATGCGAATTGAACATATCGTCATTCACACTATCTACGCCTGAGTCGTAAAAATTATCACCAAGGAGCAAGCCGAAATCGCAACCCCCTAGCGCGTCACAGACCTTTCCCATCGAAACGCCAACGTCGTATTGTTTCTGGTTTCCCTCCCCCTGATCACCAATGGCGACAAAACGTAAAATCTCCGGAGGATCCTGCGTTGCATCTTTGACTTTATCCATGTCCAGACCTGGGTCCCTTCCCCCATCATCTCCAACATCCTTCAAGGTGCCTTGATCACGACTCTTTCCTCTATCCAACACTTTGCCCGCATCTGAGGAGATCTGCTCATTGTTCTGAACAGGAAGATCCCTTTTGTTTGGGTCTATCCGAGAAGCAGAAGACTCCGATGTATCAGCATTGCAAGCGATAAGGAAAAGAAAAATAAGCGTGAAAGGTTTTGTCATCATATGCTCCGAAAACGTGCGAGAAAAGTAGCTAAAACACGTGGGGAATTCCACCGAAGGCAGGATCGAATAGTAATGCATAAACATACAATAACCCATCAAAAACAAATATTGTAATTACACTCAACGGGCACCACTCTTTAAAAAACCAAGGAGAGTAAGATGAAAAAGAAATATGGACTACTGCTATTGGCACTACTCGTGGCTTGCGGCGCCGAGCAAGACCCAGGCTCTACGAATAATCGAAACACAAATGGAGAAAAGGTCAAAGCGAATAATTCCACCCAATCAAATAATGGTAGGATCACGGAAACGACCTCCTCTACAAGCCCGACGACAGAACAAACCAACACAAACAACCAAACCCAGTCGACCACCGTTGGACAAACGATAGTTGAAACCGGCTTGAAGGAGATCTTCGAAGAGGTGTTCACCGATTCGGGATGTGTTGCCGGCTATTGCCATGGTGGAGCTGTTGACGGACTAGTCATCGCCAATCCAGAGATGGCCATCACGGCAATGGTGAATGTCGATTCGATTCGACCGGCATGCGATCTGACTAAAATCGTCGTTCCGGGAAAACCCCTGGAAAGCCTTTTATGGATGCGCGTTAAGCCCGAAAAGGAAGGTTGTGTAAACAAAATGCCGGCGGGATTGGATGGCCTAAGCGAAGAAAAAGCTA